>DAOQWY010000010.1:60561-116790 GCA_035342335.1 Bacteroidales bacterium | reverse complement strand
GCACAAAGGCACAAAGGCACAAAGGCACAAAGGCACAAAGGCACAAAGGCACAAGATAGCTGCTGACTAAAAAACACGCTGCATGAAAAAACTCCAGTACGCAAAATTGCCTCCTGTTCTGCTGGCGTACATCGTGATGGGATTTGTGGATATCGTGGGTGTCGCCACAGGTTATGCCAAGAATGATTTTCACCTGAGCGACGGTGTGGCACAACTGATACCCAGCCTGGCCTTCATCTGGTTCCTGGTTTTCTCAACGCCCACGGGCATTCTCCAGGATAAGTTCGGAAAAAGATTCATGCTGAACATCGGAATGGTACTGACAGGGATCGGCATGGTCGTTCCCCTGATCACCTACTCCTTCGCTTCCCTGCTGATCGGCATCATCTTCCTGGGGATCGGAAACACGGTCGTACAGGTTTCAGCGAATCCGCTCTTGATGGATGTCGTCCCGCGGGAGAAATTCTCCAGCTTCATGAGCCTGTCGCAATTCATCAAAGCGATCTGCTCATTGATGGGACCAATCATAACCACAGCGGTGGCTGTCAGGTTCGGTAACTGGAAGATCGTTTTCCTGGTGTACGCCATTACCTCCTTCATTGCAGTCGCCTGGCTCTATCTTACCAGGATACAGGAACTGAAACCGGAACGGGCGCCGGCCACGTTCAAATCGTGCTTCAGCCTGCTCAACCGCAGGTTCATCCTCCTGATGGTCCTGGCCATCCTGTTTATTGTCGGTGCGGATGTTGGAATGAACTCCAACATTGCCAATTACCTGAGCCGCCGGTTTGGCCTTTCGCTGGAGCAGGCCTCCCTTGGCATCAGCCTGTATTTTTTCGCCCTGATGGCCGGCAGGTTCCTGGGTGCGGTCGGACTGAACTTTTTGCCTTCCAAAAAGTTCCTGCTGGGCTCCGCCATCCTGGCATTGGTCGGCATCCTGATGATGATCATCGCACCATCGGTCCTGGTGGCACGGATCGGGATCTTCATCACCGGACTGGGTTCCGGGAACCTGTTCCCGTTGATTTTTGCCATCACCATCGACAAGATGCCTGAGCGGGCCAATGAAATTTCAGGATTGATGGTGATGGCCATTTCAGGCGGTGCACTGATCCCTCCCCTGATGGGATTGGTCAGCGACAGCATTGGCGTTGTGGCGAGTTTGTTCCTGCTGCTGTTCTGCCTGCTCTATGTTCTTTTCGTCGCCCTTTATTCTCAGCGAAAATAATGGCACGCCTCACCGACGGATCCATCACACTGAGACCCTGGAGGGATTGTGATGCACCTTCGCTTGCAGCCATTGCTGACTGCAAGGAGACTGCCGGCAATTTGCGTGACGGATTCCCGCATCCTTACCATGTGATTGATGCCGAGAACTGGCTTCGACTTACAAAGAAATTTCGGCGTAATCCTACCCTTTATTTTGCCATTGAGTTCCACGGTCAGCTGGCCGGCAGTATTGGGATTGTCCCTAAGGACAATGTTTACCGGAAAAATGCCGAGATCGGTTATTTCGTCGGCAAAAAGTACTGGGGAAAAGGCATTGCCACAAAAGCGATCGGGCTGGTTGTAACCTATATCTTTCAGCATTTTGACATCGAACGCATTTATGCCGAGCCCTATGCCCATAATACTGCCTCGCGAAGAGTGCTGGAAAAAAATGGATTTACCTGTGAAGCAGTGCTGAAAAAGTATGTCATCAAGAACAACGTCCTGCTCGACAGCTGTATCTATTCCATTCTTCGCGCTGATTGATCAACTTACCGGAATCGCCTTATTTGGCGATGAGCTGCAGCTATTTCTTCGAAATTCGGGATTCAGTCTCTTCTTCCCATATAGATCATCAGGTAGTACAGCAGTGAAGCAATCGAGCCAAGGGCTGCCACGAGGTACGTACGTGCTGCCCATCTCAAAGAATCTTTTGCCCCGTCGTATTCCTGGGAGGAGACTACGTTCCGGGTTTGCATCCAGGCCAGTGCTCTTTTGCTGGCATTGTACTCCACAGGCAGGGTGATGATTGAAAACATCGTTATCACGGCAAAAAGCAGGATCCCTATCAGCAGAAGGCTGGGGAAGGTATTGATCAGAATGATACCCCCCAAAATCACCCATTGAACGAGCTGGCTGCTGAAACTGACCACGGGCACCATTTTGGAGCGCATGGTCAGCCAACGGTAAGCGGTCGCATGCTGAAGTGCATGACCGGTCTCATGGGCCGCTACCGCAGCTGCGGCAGCACTGCGCTGACTGTAAACCGGCTCGCTCAGGTTAATGGTCTTATTCGTTGGATTGTAATGATCCGATAAATGACCTTTTACCGAAGTCACCTTCACATCGGTAATGCCATTATCAGCCAGCATTTTCTCTGCGATTTCCTTTCCGGACATCCCATTTCGCAATGGAATCCGTGAATATTTTTTGAATTTTGCCTGAAGCACCTGCCCGACGATCAGTCCCACAACGGCAAAAATGGCCCCGATAATATATGCACCAATCATAATTTTAATTTTTTAAATGAATAATTGCACCCACTTAGCAAATTTCGCACCATTTACCCTTCACCTTCAGGCAAAGTGCCTATTTTGCGAATGCAGGTCATAAATTTCTGACAAAATAACAACATTTATTACTTTTGTAGAAATTATATTCGTTAACATCTTCAGCAAACTCTGCATTTCCGTTAAACTTAGTCATCATGGGACAGAAAGAAAAATTCATCAGCGACATCCAGGCAGGCTACACATTTAAAAAGGATTACTTTGTGCTGGGGGGGGCCATGTTCAACCGTGAACCCATTGAAGGAACTCAGATAAAAATACCACTTAAGACCATTACCCGGCATGGATTGATTTCCGGAGCAACGGGAACCGGCAAGACGAAAACCCTTCAGGTCATCGCAGAGCAGCTTTCACTCAAAGGGATCCCGGTCGTGTTGATGGATATCAAAGGCGACCTGAGTGGATTGGCTCAGCCCGGGCAGATTAACGATCACGTGATCTGGCGGCAGAAGATGATAGGAGAGACTTACGAGCCCTTGCCCATGCCCGTGGAGCTGATGTCCATTTCAGGAGAGCACGGCGTCAGGCTGCGTTCCACCATTTCAGAATTCGGTCCGGTATTGTTCTCCAAAATACTGGGATTGAATGATACCCAGTCCAGTGTCATCTCCATGATCTTCAAGTATTGCGATGATCATAAACTGCCACTTATCGATCTGAAAGATTTCCGGAAAATGCTCCAGTTCGTCAGCAATGAAGGCAAGGCAGAGCTTCAGAAGGAATACGGAGCTGTTTCCGGAACAACGGTTTCCACGATCATCCGGAAGATCATCGAGATTGAGGAACAGGAAGCGGACCGCTTTTTCGGAGAACCCAGCTTTGAACCGGAGGATCTGCTGCTTATGGATAAAGACGGACGGGGTGTCATATCCATCATCCGCCTGACCGACATCCAGGATAAGCCGAAGCTTTTTTCAACATTCATGCTTTGCCTCCTGGCAGAGATCTACAATACGTTCCCTGAGCTGGGGGATGTTGACCGGCCCAAGCTTGTGCTGTTCATCGATGAAGCTCACCTGATCTTCAAGGAAGCCACCAGTGCACTGCTCGACCAGCTGGATGCCATTATCAAGCTGATCAGATCCAAGGGCGTGGGTGTGTACTTTTGCACGCAGGATCCCAATGATGTTCCCGATTCTGTTCTGGCGCAGCTTGGACTGAAGGTGCAGCATGCGTTAAGAGCCTTCACCGCCAAGGACCGGCAGATGATCAAGCGAGTGGCCCAGAACTTCCCCATTTCAGAATACTATGAGACAGAGGATCTTCTGACGTCGCTGGGGACAGGGGAGGCGCTGGTCACCGTGCTGAACGAAAAAGGTGTGCCGACACCCCTTACGGCGACGCTTCTCCGTGCACCTCTGACACGCATGGATGTCCTCCGGCAAAATGAAATTGATGCACTGGTGAGTGACTCCCAGCTGGTCAGAAAATATAACCAGCCGCTGGACCGCCAGAGCGCCTATGAGATCATTACCCAAAAGCTCGAAAGGGCATCAGAAGAGGAGTACCGGAAAGCAAAGGAAGCTGAGGTTGAGAAGGCAAGAAAAAGCCTGAAAAAGCAAAAAGAGTCGCCCTCGGTCGTTGAAAAACTCAGCAAGAATACCATGGTGCGTCAGCTGGGAAGAACGGTAATGAGAGAACTGACCAGGGGAATACTGGGAACACTGGGTATTAAACTGAGAAGGTAAATAAATAGGCCGTTCTGGATTGTTGTCCAGCCTGGTCAAAAGGATGATGCAAGAGAATTCCAACACCAGCGGTAAACACATTCTTTTTTACAATGTCGAGAATCTGTTTGATACAAAGGATGATCCGGAAACATTCGACAATGAATACCTTCCTTTCTCAGCAAAAAAGTGGGACAGATCACGTTATGCCACAAAGATCAACCATATCGCCAAGGTGATCGGTTCAGCCGGTGGCGACCTTCCCGTGATCGCTGGTCTGACCGAGATTGAAAATGACACAGTCCTTAACGATCTGATCAATGCAAAATGGCTTAAGCCAGGTAATTATGGTTTCGTCCATTATGACTCCGGCGATGAGCGGGGCATGGATGTAGCCCTTCTTTACAGAAAAGATTATTTTACTCCTGTTTTCTCACAGCCTATTTCCTTGCATTTTCCATTTGATAGGGACGACAAAACAAGGGATGTTCTCTACGTCAGGGGGATGTTTTCAGGGCAGCATGCGGTTCATTTGTTCGTGAATCACTGGCCATCCAGGAGGGAAGGGGTGATGGCATCGGAACCCAGGCGCGTTCATGCTGCCAAAACCGTCAGGCAGTTCATTAACGGCATTTTTTTCGAAGAACCCGATGCCAGGATCCTTCTGATGGGTGATTTCAATGATCCTCCTGAAAGTTACAGCCTGAAAAAGGTCCTTCTGGCAGGCCCCGCCAATAAATCCGGCAACCTCTTCAATCTGGCCTATCCGTTGTTTCGCAAACGCCTGGGAACCATCAACCACCGGGGCCGGTGGCTCCTCTTCGACCAGATCATCGTGAGCCGTTCTTTCGTGAATCCTGATTCCGGAATCCATATCCCGGCCGGCAGCTTCCGGATCTTTGACGCCAGCTGGCTGTTGTTCACCCATCCAAAATACCGCGAAAAAATGCCGAACAAGACCTATTCGGGTAACGACTACCATGGGGGGTACTCGGATCATTTACCGGCATTCGTTACGATAATTCTCTGAGAAAGTCCGATAATTCGTAACTTTGCCACACGAATCATAAACACAAAATAATTTATCACTATGGGAAAACATGGAATTGAGATCCTGAATCTGGATGTCGAAAAGTTACTGGAGATGCTGAACGCTGCCCTGAGCGAGGAGTGGCTGGCTTATTATCAATACTGGATTGGTGCCCGCGTCATGGAAGGGCCGATGAGAAGTGAAGTTGAGCCTGAATTGCTCCTTCATGCCGATCAGGAATTGAACCACGCGGTGATGGTCGTTGAACGCATCACACAACTGGGCGGTACCCCGGTGCTCAATCCTGACCAATGGACAAAACTGAGCCGGTGCGCTTACGAAACACCTACCGATCCCTATGTCGAGGAGATCTTAAACCAGAACCTGACAGGCGAACGATGCGCCATAAAAAGATATCAGGAGATTGCCGACTACACAGCCGGAAAGGATCATTCAACACACCAGCTGGCAACCACCATACTTGCGGAAGAGATTGAACACGAGCAGGATATCGAGGATTGGCTGACCGACCTGGAGCGATTGAAAGAAGACCTTCGGAAGATCAGGTTCTAAGCAACGATCTGCGAACGATCAGTGAACAAATGTGCAGCATGACTGTTCATTTGTACGACGGTGTCATATCATAAAACCATCACAAATCACTATGTTATTTGATCTTGAACTGGTTTCCGGGATTTACCACGACCTTCCTGGTAAGGTTAAGATGGTCAGACGGATCTTCAACCGGCCGTTGACCATTACCGAAAAAATTCTGTACAGCCATCTGTTCGATGAATATCCCGTGCAGCCTCATACGAGGGGGATGGATTATGTCAATTTTGCCCCTGACCGTGTAGCCATGCAGGATGCGACGGCCCAGATGGCCCTGTTGCAGTTTATGAATGCCGGAAGGAAAAAGACGGCAGTGCCGGCTACGGTCCATTGCGACCATTTGATACAGGCACACACCGGGGCGCAGGCAGACCTGGATGTCGCCCTGCAACAGAATAAAGAAGTGTATGATTTCCTGCAGTCGGTTTCAGCGAAGTACGGCATTGGCTACTGGAAACCCGGTGCCGGGATCATTCATCAGGTAGTCCTGGAGAACTATGCTTTTCCAGGGGGAATGATGATCGGGACAGATTCCCATACGGTGAATGCAGGAGGCCTCGGCATGATCGCCATTGGCGTGGGAGGTGCCGATGCGGTGGATGTGATGGCGGGAATGGCATGGGAACTCAAAATGCCACGGCTCATCGGTGTGAAACTTACGGGCCGTCTTGGCGGCTGGACATCCCCGAAAGATGTCATTCTGAAGGTTGCAGGCATTCTGACCGTCAAAGGCGGGACCGGGTGCATCCTTGAATATTTTGGTGAGGGAGCCGATAGCCTTTCGGCTACAGGAAAAGGTACCATCTGCAACATGGGTGCTGAGATCGGTGCGACGACTTCCTTGTTTGGTTACGATGATAAAATGGCTTCCTACCTTAGGATGACGGGCAGGGAAGCCATAGCTGACCTTGCTGATCCTGTCAGGCAGCATCTGCGCTCCGACGCAGAGGTTTATGAGAATCCGGTTGCATTTTATGATGAGCTCATCGAGATCGACCTCTCCAAACTGGAACCCCATATCAACGGTCCCTTTACGCCGGATGCCGCTTACCCGATTTCTGAATTCGGGAAAGTGGCCGTCGAAAAAGGATATCCCCTGAAGATCGATGTCGGGCTGATCGGTTCCTGCACCAATTCATCCTATGAGGATCTTACCAGGGCAGCTTCTGTCGCAAAACAGGCAAAAGAAAAGGGTTTGAAGGTACAATCCGAATTCACGGTCACTCCTGGATCGGAGCAGATCCGTTTCACGGCTGAAAGGGACGGCCTTCTGAAAATTTTCGAAAGCATTGGCGGAGTGGTTCTTTCGAATGCCTGCGGACCCTGTATCGGGCAATGGAAACGCCCCGGTGAAGAGCCGGACCGGATCAATACGATCATAAATTCGTTCAACCGGAATTTTGCCAAACGCAACGACGGGAATCCAAATACCCACAGTTTCGTTGCTTCACCCGAAATCGTGACCGCGCTGAGCATTGCAGGCACACTCACATTCAATCCGCTGACCGATTCGTTGATCAACGATAAAGGTGTACCGGTGCAACTGGATGAACCTGAAGGTATTGAGCTTCCTCCTTCTGGTTTCGACGTAAAGGATGCAGGTTATGTTTCCCCTTCTTCCGGAGATGCTGATGCTGAAGTGATCATCAAACCCGACTCTGAACGCCTGCAGGTCCTGGCGCCCTTCAAGCCCTGGCACGGCGGCGATCTCACCGGCCTTCGGCTGCTCATCAAGGTTAAAGGTAAATGTACCACCGATCATATATCCATGGCAGGTCCCTGGTTAAGGTACCGCGGGCACCTTGACAATATTTCCGGTAACCTGATGATGGGTGCGCTGAATTATTTCAACGGACAAACCAATCTTGTCAAGAACCAGCTAACAGAAAGCTACGACAAGGTGAGCCTGGTGGCAAGGTATTACAAGGCACATCGGGTTGAATCCATAATCGTCGGAGATGAGAATTATGGCGAGGGTTCTTCACGCGAACATGCTGCGATGGAACCCCGTCATCTGAACGTGCGGGCCGTGCTGGTGAAATCCTTTGCAAGGATCCACGAAACCAACCTGAAGAAACAGGGAATGCTCGCCTTGACCTTCGCAGATAAGAATGACTACGACAAGATCCGTGAAGACGACATTATCGCAGTGATTGGATTAGAGGGATTCACTCCGGGCAGACCGCTGCTCATCCGCCTGAATCATTCTGACGGTACCGTGGAGGAGTTCAATGCAAACCATTCCTGCAACAGGATGCAAATCGAATGGTTCAAAGCAGGAAGCGCCCTGAACCTCATCAGAAAGGAGCAAAAATGAACGTACGGCCGAAAATGGTTGCCGGTAAAATATTCGCTCAGGGATTTACGTTTAATGTCATAGCCTTCAAAAAACAGAAAGGTGAGTTAAAATTAAACTGTAGCCTGTGAAAAAGTATCGTCTCATTGTTTGCTTGATCTTCATCGTTGCGAGCTCTTCATTCTCAAAGATTGATGCTCAGACCGGGGGCGATAATACGTATGAGTTTCTGAACCTGACCAACTCGGCCCGCATAGCCTCCATTGGGGATAAGTACCTTGTGGCGAAAGATCATGATATCACGCTGACGCTTAATAATCCTTCGCTGATCACCCGGGAAATGAATAATTTTCTTTCCCTCAGCTTTGTCGATTATTTCTCCGACATCAACTATGGCTTTGCGATGTATTCCCGTTCCTTCAACAAGGTCGGGAGCTTCGTGGGAGCAATCCAATTCATTGACTACGGAACGTTTACTTACGCTGATGCGACAGGCCAGACTGCCGGTACCTTTGGGGCTTCTGAATATGCATTTAACCTTGGATGGGGACGATCACTTGATTCTGCTTTTTCCATCGGTGCAACACTTAAAGGGATCTATTCTTCACTGGAGACTTATAATTCCTTTGGAATTGCAGTGGATGTGGCCGGAACCTATGCTCCGCCGGGTCGTAACTTTGTCGTGTCGCTCATTTTCAGGAACATAGGAACGCAGGTACAATCCTATTATTCGGGACATCCCGAACCCCTTCCCTTCGAGATCAACGTGGGAATGTCGAAACGGCTGAAGCATCTTCCCTTTCGTTATTTCATCAACTATAATCACATCGAAAAATGGGATCTCACCTATCTGGATCCAAACGACCCGGGAATCATTGATCCTTTGACGGGGGAGGTGAAGGACCAGAAAGGAATTGCTGATTTTGCCGACAAGCTTATCCGCCATATTGTCGTGGGAGGGGAGATCATGCCAGCAAAGTTTTTAAGCCTGCGGCTTGGATACAATTACCAGCGCCGCCAGGAACTGAAAGTGTACGAAAAGCCCGCAACGGTGGGAATCTCATGGGGCATTGGACTGAAAATTTCAAACTTCGAATTCAGTTATGCACGTTCTGCCTATCACCTGACAGGCTCCCCGAATTTTTTCACACTTACGACCAACCTTTCCGGATTTCATAAGAACAACAAGTAACCCATTCCTTTGTCATGCAGATCACCATCGATCAGAATGCGGGCTTTTGTACGGGAGTAGAACGATCCGTTCGTATTGCCCAGCAAGAACTTGATAAAGGAAAACAACTTTATTGTCTTGGAGAAATCATCCATAACGAGCAGGCATTGAACCTGCTTCGTAACAGGGGTCTTCAGACGATCGGCTACGACACGTTCCGGCAGTTGAAAAATGCACGTGTTCTCATCCGTGCTCACGGCGAACCACCCGAAACGTACCGGATTGCAAGCGAAAATAACATTACCCTCATCGACACCACCTGCCACGTGGTTTCCAACCTTCAGAAACAGATCCGGGAAAATTACGCCCGGATGCTTAATGAAGGCGCACAGGTGGTGATCTTTGGCAAACAGGATCATCCTGAAATCGTGGGGCTGAACGGACAAGTCAGAGGAACCGCGCTGATCATATCCCTGGAATCTGACCTGCAGCAAATTGACTTCAGAAAGCCTGTACTGATCTACGTTCAGACTACATTCAATCAGCATCGGTTTGATTCGCTCATGAGGAAAGTGGTGCGGCTATCTCAGGGAATCCCTGAACAGGAACGGGGAGTATTGATGATCTATGATACGATGTGCAAACAGGTCAAGCAAAGGGAGAAATCTTTGGGCACATTTTGCAGGGATCACGATGTCATCCTTTTCGTCAGCGATCCGAAGAGCTCCAATGGCAACTATCTTTTCAGCATCTGCCAGAATGATAACCCATCCATCTTTTTCATCACCGGGCCAGACGAAATTCAGGCGGAATGGTTTACAGAGGCCAGATCGGTCGGCATTACGGGTGCTACCTCAACTCCCCTGTGGTTGTTGCAAAGTGTTGCTGCAAAACTCACCGAAATCGTATCTTCGCAGCAGGATTGACCTATGTTCCTGCAAAAAGTATATATCACTGACTTCAAGAATTATAGCGAAGCTGAGCTTGAATTTTGCGACAAGATCAATTGCTTCGTAGGGCGCAACGGAGCCGGGAAAACAAACCTACTGGATGCGATCCATTATTTATCGTTTTGCAAAAGCTATTTCAATCCGATCGATCAACAGAATATCCGGCACAATGCCCTTTTATTCACCCTTCACGGTACCTATTTTAAAAATGGTAACCAACAGGACCTGGTGAGCTGCATCCAGGAACGCGATCAGAAGAAAGTGTTCAGGATGAATAAGAAAACCTATGGCCGGCTGGCGGATCACATCGGCCTTTTTCCCCTTGTCATGGTTTCGCCTTATGACCGGGATCTCATCAACGACGGGAGCGAGATCAGGCGAAAATACACCGATAGCGTCATATCGCAGTTTGACCGTGTTTACCTGGATGATCTGATACAGTACAACAAAGCATTGCTGCAGCGAAATACGCTTTTGAAGACTTTTGCCGAACAACGGTATTTTGACGGGAAGTCACTTGAAATATGGGATGAGCAGCTGATCAACCTGGGCCGACGGATCTATATACGCAGAAAAGAGTTCATTGATCATTTCATTCCCATTTTCCGTCACTATTTTGAGTTCATCAGCCGTGGCAATGAGAAGGTGGATATTGGATATGATTCTCAGCTTCACGGCCGTGATTCCAGGGAACTTCTGAGAGCCAGCCGTGACAAGGATCTGGCGGCCCGCTTTACGACAGCCGGCGTCCACAAGGATGATCTGAATTTTACCATTGGGGATCATCCACTCAAGAAATTCGGGTCGCAGGGTCAGCAGAAATCCTTCGTTGTGGCCATTAAGCTGGCACAGTTTGATTATACCAGGGACATCAAAGGATTCAAGCCCATTCTGTTGCTGGATGATATTTTTGACAAGCTCGACGAAACCAGGGTGGAGCAGATCGTCCGGCTGGTCAGTGAGAATAGTTTTGGCCAGGTTTTCATTACAGATACCCAGCAGGACCGGATCATGAACATCATGGACCATCTTCGCATTGAGCACAGGATCTTTCGGGTAGATAATGGCACGATCAGCCGGCTGGCGGGATGATAAAACAGGCAGTTATGAAACGCTCGAATGAACAGACACTCAGGCAGGCACTGGAAGAAATGCTCAAGAGGTACCATTTGGAAGGAAAACTGGCTGAGATGCGTGTCATCGAAGCATGGGGCACGGTAACAGGAAAAATGATCACCAGGCACACCCGGAATCTGTACATCAGCAAAAAGAAACTTTTTGTCAGGATGGATTCACCTGCCATTAAGAATGAACTTTTTTACAACCGGCAGAAGCTGGTGGAACTCCTCAATCAGAAGGCAGGAGGAGATGTGATCGAAGAGATCGTATTGCTTTGATCTGACAGGACATCTGCACCCTTGGTTTACTTCACCACACACCGAAGCATCCGTTTATTCTCAAGATAAGCTTCCAGGCAATCGCCTTTCCGGATGGCCCCGACACCGGCAGGAGTTCCTGTAAAGATAAGATCTCCGGGTTTCAGCGTGATGAATCTGGAAATATGGGAGATCAGCTCACAAAAAGGAAAGATCATTTCTGCTGTGTTTCCTTTCTGCACGGTTTCACCGTTCTTATTCAGGTGAAAACGGATGTCATTCAGCTCGGGGAATTCATTTTTAGGCAAAAAGCGGCTCAGGGGGGCAGCACCGTCAAACCCTTTTGCCTGTGTCCACGGAAGGCCTTTCTCTTTTGCCTTTTGCTGTATGTCGCGTGCGGTAAGATCCAGTCCGATCCCCACTCCGTCAAAATAGTTGTGTGCATCCTTCAGGTCAATGTTTTTTCCGGCTTTGCCTATTCTCACCACGATCTCGGTCTCATAGTGAATATCCTGACTGAAATCAGGATAATGAAAAGGCCTGTTGCGCCGGAGCAGCGCAGTTTCGGGTTTGAGGAAAAAGACAGGATTCTCCGGCACCGGATTGTTCAGCTCCCTGGCATGCTCACGGTAATTCCTCCCAATGCAAATGATCTTCACGGATGATTATCTTATTAAAGTGGGCAGTTGAGTGTAATCTATCGAAAATCCCTGATTACTTACATTCTAAATCATAAATCCCATATCGGTTCATCGTTCATCAGATATCAGTCCCCCCGCGCGTTTCCCTTATTGAACTCCCTCATTTTGATGGCGGTGATGATCTTCTTGGTATACAGCGGGAAAGCACTCTTCATCATCCAGTCGTAATACTGAGGTTCAACCTGAAAAACTTCTTCAACAGTTTTGCCTTTGTATTTTCCGAAGTTGAAGATTTCCTTTCCCTGCTCATTGAAAATGATTTGCCCTGCCAGGTCGGCATAACGGGTATAAAAGGAGAATCTGCTCAGGGCTTCCACATCGTTGATGATGGGGAACGATTTATTCCCGTTCATGTCGATGTAGGGTGCATCCTGGTAGAGATCCAGTTGTGCTTTAAGCACTTCCAGCGAAACCAGGGTGTCGGCTTCAGCGCTGTGGGCCCCGGAATGTTCCTTTGAGCAGTAAAATTTATAAGCTGCCCGCAGTGTACGGGGTTCCATTTTATGAAAAATGTTCTGGACGTCGATGATGCGCCGGTTCTTCAGGTCGAAATCCACATCGGCCCTGAGAAATTCTTCGGCCAGGAGCGGTATGTCAAATTTGATGATGTTATAGCCGCCCAGGTCACAGCCAGCAATAAAGGCAGCGAGATCCCCTGCCAGCTCGGCAAAGGTGGGCTTGTCGCTGACCATCTCATCTGTTATGTTGTGAATCCGCGAGGATGATTCCGGGATGGGAATCGTCGGGTTGACCAGGTGGGTCCGGATCTTTTCGGAGCCATCGGGTGACAGTTTAATGATGCTGATCTCGACAATCCTGTCCGCGGCAATATCTGTCCCTGTCGTTTCCAGGTCGAAAAAAGCAATGGGCCGTGTCAGTTTCAGTTCCATGATGCATGTATCAGACAGTCCGGTTCATATCGTAATTTTCGAGGTATTCAGCCACGCGCTGGAGGTACATGCCTCCCAGGGCGCCATCCACGGCGCGGTGATCATATGCGAGCGACAGGATACAGATGCTTCGGATCCCGATCATGTCTCCCTCTTCGGTTTCAATCACCACCGGCTTTTTTTTGATGACCCCGATCCCGAGTATGGCCACCTGGGGCTGGTTGATGACCGGGGCGCCGGTCAGGCTTGCAAATGTGCCAAGGTTGGTGATCGTAAAGGTGCCTCCCTGAATGTCATCCGGGTCGAGTTTGTTGTTCCGTGCCCTGTTTGCCAGGTCATTGACCGTCTTGGCCAGTCCCAGCAGGTTCTTCTGATCAGCATTTTTGATGACCGGCACGATCAGGTTCCCGTTTGGAAGAGCCGTTGCCATTCCAATGTTGATATTTTTTTTAAGGATGATGGTATACCCGTCCACCGATGCGTTGACCCCCGGAAAATCCTTCAGCGCCCGGGCAGCAGCTTCGACAATGATGGGCATGTAAGTCAGCTTTTCTTTTTCCCTGCGTAAAAATTCGTCTTTCACCTTATCCCGCCACCTGACCACGCGGGACATGTCAACCTCAATGAACGAGGTGACATGCGGGGAAGTCTTTTTCGACATGACCATGTGGTCGGCGATCAGGCGCCGCATCCTGTCCATTTCCACCAGTTCGTCACCCGGACTTGCCAGCACTTTTGGTCCTTCCGAAACGATCGGTTTTGGCAGGATGGCGGTGACGGGGGTCTCTTTTGCAGCTGGAAGTGATCGTCTGGAGATGTACCTGAGGAGATCATCCCGTGTAAGCCGGCCATCTTTCCCCGAACCGGGTATCTTTTCCAGTTCTTCAGCCGGAATGTTCTCCTGTCGGGAAATGCTTCTGACCAGCGGCGAATAGAACCTGGTAAAGGAGGATTTTTCTTCCGCCGGCTTTATGATTTCTGCAGCGGGTTCAACGGGTGCTTCCTGCTGAGGCACCCCGGACTCGCTGACAGCCTGGCCGGCTATTTCAGATTCTTCATCCATGCTGATAACGGCAATGACTTGTCCCACAGGCACCACGTCGCCTTCCTTGTAGAGAACCTCCGACAGTTTGCCGTCAACCGGTGAAGGGATCTCCGAGTCGACCTTGTCGGTGGCAATCTCTACGATGACATCTTCTTCTTCAATCGTATCTCCAACATTTTTTACCCACCGGATGATCGTCGCTTCAATGATGCTTTCTCCCATTTTTGGCATCACCAACTCAAACCTGGCCATAGTATCTTGTTTTAAATGCAGAACAGATGATGAAATGCAAAAGTAATCAATCCGGTAAACAAATTACATCTTAATATTGTTCAGGCGGAACCCTGACTCAACGTCTGCCGAGGTTCCTGTATCCTCTGTAAAGGATCGTAAATTCATTGGCCAGGGAAAAATTCCGTGCGTAGAGCAGGTTCAGGCGGTTGATCGTCTGTGTGTCAAAGGATGGATTCTTGAAGATGTCTGTCGGATTGAGGATTCCTCGCTTCAGGTGGGGCAGATGGATCGTAACTGCGTTTTTGTCGGTTGAATAACCAACCCAGGTGCATTTGCCCAATAAGACCAGAAAACAGTTTCTGATGAAGAGAAGAGGATTCCTGACAAGGAAGATGCTGACCGGCAGACTGGCCAGCAGCAGGAGGCTGGCCAGCAGGTCAATTACACGTTTGCTCCTCCTGTTCCCGGGTTTATCCAGCGAATTTATGTCAATGATATAGGGATCTCCGGAAGTACTGATGGAGTTGCTGCCTATGATGGCCAGGGATTCGGGTGGGGCAATTTTATATTCCACCTGGGCGTTGTGTAGCTCTGTCATTTTATCAATGATCTCCTGTGCGGAAATGTCCTTGGCACAGAAGATGACCTCTTCGATCTTGTAAATTGAAATGATGTCGTTGATCTGGTGGATGTTACCAATGAATCCCTGTTCGGCATTGATCTCTTTTTTCACGTTGACCAGTCCGATGAATCCGGGATCAGGGGTGGCTCTCCTCAGAAGGTCAGCAACGCGGTTTGCTTCATCTTTTTCGCCAATGATGACATAGCGCCGGCCGGTGTATTGCTTGATCTGGGAGTTTTTTGCCCCGGACAGATGAAGCAGGTACCTTGTCAGCGTCATGATGATCATGGCCCAGAGCGCCCCGAGAAGGATCAGTGCACGGGAATACCTGTAGGTTTCAGGCAGCAGACCGTACAGGACCAGGATGGTGATCGTTCCGAAGAATATTCCCCGGTAAATACGGTTAAGGCGAATGGGCCGGTCGTATCCGCCGCTAAGGTAAACAGCCACGAGCCATATCAGAACATAAGCCGGTATGGCAACAGCCACCAGCTCGATGGGATAGTGGCCTCCATCCAGGTAGATAATGTTTTCCTCCCAGTAAGTTTTAATGACATAGATGCCAAGATAGATGAGTCCAGCATCCACAACCGGAAGGAAAATGGCTTTCAGGAACCTGGAAAGAACGGCAAGGAATGCTCTGAAATAGACGGCCAGGTTAATTAAAAATGAGAACAGACTTGCATTCTGGGGTGAGAAATGTTTTTTGGCAAAAATGACCATGGCATGGTAGAATACCCGCACGTAATTTACACTGCTTTTTTTTGTGCTTTCCCCTTTATAATGTATGATACGGGCTTTGGGATAATAGTAGTTCCTGTACCCGGCCTTCGTAATCCTGTACGACAGGTCGATGTCCTCGCCGTACATGAAAAATGTCTCATCCAGCAGCCCGATCCGGTCCAGAACCTCCCTTCGGAGAAGCATGCAGGCTCCGGATAATATGTCTACCTGATGGACCTGCTCCTTGTCAAGGTAACTCAGGTGATACTGCCCGAAACGGCGGGATTTGGGAAAAAGGCGCGAAAGGCCAAAGATCTTGTAAAAGGCAACGGAAGGTGTGGGAAGCCCTCTTTTGGATTCGGGCAGGAATTTGCCCTTCCCGTCCACCATCTTCACTCCCAGCCCGCCTGCCTCGCGATGCTCATCCATAAAAGCGATGATCTTTGAGAAGGTGTCATCCTCCACAACCGTGTCGGGATTGAGCAAAAGAACATAGTTTCCCTGTGACCGGCTGATGGCTTGGTTGTTGGCCCTGGCAAATCCCTTGTTCTCGTCGTTTTCAATCAGGATGACCTCCGGAAATTTCTCCCTGACCATTTGAACTGAACTGTCCACCGAGTTATTGTCAACAACAAACACTTCTGCCTCAATATCTGAGATGGCTTTTCTGACCGATAACAGACACTGCTCAAGGAAGTATTTCACGTTGTAGTTGACAATGACGACGGATAGCTTCATATACGGTTATGTGTTTAGTGTTGTTGTGAGCTACAAGCTGGGAGCTTGGGGCTTGCAGCTTGTAACTATTTCATCTTTTCCCAATCCCCGAAATGTTCAGTCGCTACGTGCGTTTTTGGTTCGGTTGTACGGAACTCGTTCGAGTTATAGGTCCATTCCATGGTTTCAGAGCCGCCTCCGCTTTGAGTGGTGATCAGGAACCGGTTCGATAGGTTTCCTATTCCAAGTGCCTGGTTTCGAGGCGAATCACTGTCACCGCCGGAAGGATCAACGGGGATCCAACCATATCCGGGCAGGTAAACTTCTACCCAGCGATGAAAAACATCGTCCATGCAGGTGTCATCACCGCGCACGACCACCGATCCGACGTAACGCGCCGGAATACCAGCAGCACGGCACATGGAAATGAACACAAACGTGTACTCAGAGCAGGAACCGTTGCCCCGGCTCAGAACAGTCGGCGCTGTGTTCCACCCGCCGGTCATCTCGTAATACATGTGCGCATGTATGTAATGATAGATCTGGCGTACGGTCCAGTAAACATTGCCCGGCACAATCACCGCCTCCTTCAGCGCCTGCTGGATCACCGGATGATGGATCTGATATTTCTCGTTGTCTTCCAGGTATTTTTCTGCGATGTCAGCTGGAATGTCGGTTATGCCACCAACGTGTTCAGGAAAAATAAAGTATCGGACCGCATAGGTTTTGACTTCCGTCACCATTTTGACCTCGATACGTTCACCGGCGTGAATGTTCTCCATGTGGAACAGCGCTGTGCGCTGACCCCAACGGTCAGTGACATATCCTCCGGGTTCGGGTGAGTATTGGATTTCCCCGATGATATCCTGGTTATCCCTGTTTTCCGGAACTGCCAGGTGAACATCGGATGTCAGGATGCGGCCAGGACCGAAATTGGTCGTGAAGTGGCGGTACGTGACCCGGGAATGACGCTCATTGTAACGGATGAATTTTTCTTCGTCCCGTGCCTTCAGCTCATAGATCTTATTATCCTGATCATCAACCACCCAGAGGGAAATGCCATCGTGACACATATCCATGGCAAATGCACCCGGTGCATCGGTGATCAGCAGGACTGAGCCGGTGACCGGGTCCATCATATAGATCTCGTTGGTGATCCTGTCGGAAACCCATAGATACATCCCGTCCCAGGTGATTCCACGCGGATCGGCCGCAGGGGAAGGGAATGCCCGGATGGTGGTCCCGTCTTCCGGGCTGAACTGAATGATCTCTTCGGCACCGCTGTCGGTACACCAAAGGTAGGCTCCGTCCCACGTCAGCCCGCCCGTGATCCCGGCAGGCGACTGAACCGTATGAAGAATGTTTCCTGTGACCGGATCAATCTTATACACTCTGGCTTCGTAGTTTTCTGATACCGGTAGGCCTCCCTGCAGATCCACGTTCCATAAACAGGCTCCATCCCACGCCAACCCAACCGGCCAGTAACCGGGAGATGGGATCGACCCGGTCACCTCACCGGTGGCAGGGTCCAGGCAAAAAAGCCGATCAAGGTACCTGTCAGCCACCCAGAGGTGCCGATCATCAAAGGTCAGCCCGGTCGGATATTCTCCGGGAGTTGCCAGTGAGCGGATCACTTCACCGGGAAAAGCTTGCAGCGGCAATGTTTTGCAGAACAGGATTGCTGTGAGTAACAACGGGAGGATCAATGTTTTCATCGATGTTTTTTTCAGGATTAAATCAAACAGCTAAGGTAAACAGAAATTTTGTTTCTGAATCCTTCACTTATCGTGAATTAGGTAGATCCTGAAGCCACTGACCCTGTTTTCAATTACTTTTGCACTCTGATTGCCTTTTATGCGTACCAAACCGGAAAAGACACTGACGTTGATAACGCTCGGCTGTTCGAAAAACACAGTTGATTCCGAAAAATTGCTGAAGCAGTTCAGGGAGAATGGTTTTGATGTGTCAGCCGACAGCGGCAACAAAAATGCATCTGTTGTGGTGATCAATACCTGTGGTTTTATTGATGATGCCAAAGAAGAGTCCATTGATACCATTCTTTATTTTATCAATGAGAAGAAAAAAGGGAATGTGGGTAAGGTCATTGTAATGGGTTGTCTGGCAAAGCGTTACAGAGAGGAGCTTCTTGAAGAGATCCCGGAGATGGATGGCATTTTTGGGGTGAATGAAACAACGGAGCTTCTTCAGTCTCTCGGGGGTAATTTGAAGTACGAACTCACAGGAGAACGCATCCTGACAACACCTTCGCATTATGCTTATCTCAAGATATCGGAGGGATGCAGCCATGGTTGTTCGTTCTGCGCCATTCCGCTCATCCGGGGAAAGAATGTATCCAGGCATCAGGATGATATCCTTTCAGAGGCGGAGTACCTGGTGAAAAATGGTACCAAAGAATTGATCCTGATTGCCCAGGATCTCACCTGGTACGGCATGGATCTTGACAGGCGCAGATCGCTGCCCTCGCTTTTGGAGAGTATGGCCTGCATTTCAGGACTTGAATGGATCCGGCTTCATTACACCTACCCTGCAGGTTTTCCGCTGGATCTTCTGAGGGTCATGAAGCAATTTCCCAATGTATGTAATTACCTGGATATTCCCATCCAGCATATCAGCGACCGTGTGCTTCGTTCGATGAAGCGAGGCATCACGGCCGGGCAGACCATCGCCCTGCTGGAAACCATCAGGAAAGAACTTCCCGGTGCAGCCATCCGAACCACCGTGATCGCAGGATACCCGGGCGAAACGGAACAGGAGTTCAGCGAGCTGACGCGTTTCATCGAACAGTTCAGATTCGACCGGCTGGGTGTTTTTGTTTATTCCCACGAGGAGGGAACACCTGCGCACAGGCTCCGTGATGATATTCCATTGAAGGTGAAAACGCAACGTGCAGATGAGATCATGCACATTCAGGAAGATATTTCCTATGAACTGAATGTACTTAAATTGAATAAGACACTCCCGGTCATTGTCGACAGGGAAGAAGGAGGGTATTTTATCGGGAGGACTGAGTTTGACTCACCGGAGGTCGACAACGAGGTTCTGATCGAAAAAGATCAAACCACGGCCGTACCTGGAAATTTCTACAGGGTTCTGATAACGGATGTTGAAAGCTTTGATATATTTGGTAAAATTGTACCCCATCCCCTGTCCGTTTCCCTATGAAGGGAGACAGGGGTAATATATTCATTAAAATTTACGCTATGTTCAAAAAAGTCTGCATTTTGATCCTGTTTCTGGGAACAGGCATCCTCGCAATCGCACAGCCACTTTCCGGACTTGATACCTTGTTGAATCAAACGGATGATAACGGCCTTAAACAGGGCACCTGGACCGAGAAGTACGCTGATAAATCAAGTAAAGGGCGTTATGTGAACGGAATGAGGGAAGGAACCTGGGTTACACGGGGTGATGATGGGTTGATCGCCAAAATCGAACATTATTTGAATGGCGAGAAGGATGGTCTGCTTATCGAGATTGATTCCAGGGGTTATGTCTTCAGAGAAGAATGCTATAAAAATGGATTGTTGGACGGAACAGCGGTCAGGTATCTCAGGGGCGGCCAAAAACAACTGATCGAGAATTATAAAAATGGAATCTATCACGGGACCAGAACAGTCTATTATGATCATCTACCCGGGAAGATCATGGAAGAGACCACTTATGCCGAGGGGTACAAACAGGGCCCCTCGAAGTGGTTCGACAAGGAAGGGAACCTGGTGGCTGAATACAATTACCTTCACGGAGTGCTCGACGGGATCCAGCGGACATATTTACCGCAGAGGAAACTGCTTACGGAGGAAGAATACGTAAATGGAATTCCTTCAGGTATTTATAAAGAATATCACGACAATGGGAACATCAAATTATCCGGTAGTAACAGGGATGGCAAAAAAGAGGGGAAATGGCTGGAATTTGATGAAAATGGGAAACTGGTCAAAGAAACCAAATACGTCGGGGGATTGGAGAAATAATTCGTTCAGAGCATTTCTGTCAGCCTGTTGCAGAAATTTGCCCAGTCTATCCCACTGTACGCTTTACCGAAACGAAGCAGGATTAGATTTTTGGGCCGGTTGACGAAGATATACTGACCCAGCATACCCTTGGCGAAGAAGGATGCTCCATCATCCAGGACACGCCAGTTGTAAGTGAACGGGTAACCGTCCCCATCAAGTGAATCATTGATAACACGGGTTGAGCGGATGATCCATTCCTGTGGAATGATCTGTTTTCCATTCCACAGGCCATTTTTCAGATACAAACGTCCGAACCTGGCAAAATCCCTCGGTGTGGCGTTCAGGCATCCAAACATTTTAATGTCATCGTGTTTTTCCGAATCAGTGTTCCAGGTAGCATTTTGTTCCATCCCAAGGGGCTTCCATAGCTTTTCCTCAAGGTACTTGGATATTCTTTTTCCTGTGGCAGCCTCCAGGATATAACCCAGGATCTGCTGGTTGGCGCTGTTGTAATGGTAACGAAGGCCAGGAGGCTCTTTGATTTTCAGATGCCTGACATATTTGCGGAGGTTTGTACCGTAATAGAATTGGGCGGCATCACCGAAGGGATTTGAATAACTTTCATTGAACCGGATGCCGGAGCGCATATTCAACAGGTGCTCAATGGAAATATGCTGAAACCCGTCTCTTTTCATCCAGGGCAGGAAATCGGTCACTTTCTGGTCGGTGCTTTTGATGATCCCTTCACCAATGGCTATGCCCGTAAGGGCAGAAACAAAGGTTTTTGTTACCGAAAAGGAAGGAAAGATCGTTTCAGCCGTGTAGCCGTAGAAGTATTTTTCATAAATGATGCTGTCATCGCGGATGATAAGAAAGCAAGTGGTCTTATGATTCTGCAGGAATTTTTCAAAAGGCATTCCGTCCCTGGTAGGATAACTGTCCGGAACGGATAAGTGAACCGGCTGGGGTGAATCTTTAAAGTGAAATGAAGCTGTGCCTTTTTCAATACGGTGATAGGGGAATCTCCATAAATCATCAACTCCGGCAAAATTCCAAAATATAAAACGACTCAGGTGGATAGGTTCCATAGGCACAGGTCAACAGATCACCAGGGCGGGGATGTTTTGCGTGAATTTGGGATGATGTAATTCTTTTCAAGAGGATAAGTTTGCTTGGCCATTGGCCTGGAGTAATTCCTGCTGACCTTTTTGGACTTGGACGACATTGCTGGTTTTGTCGTAAACCTGACTTTTTCAGGAGAATATTTCGAAGAGGCACACCCTCCTGATAATAGAAGCGTTAACGAAAAAATCGCTATCAGGAACAGACTGATTTTATTGAATTTCATTGACCGTGACATCATTCCGGTAATTGACAGTAATTGCAAAAATAATGATTTTCCTTTAAAACGAATGTTTAATTTAAATATTTTAGCGTGCGCTAAGCGACTATTAATGTACCCCTCCCCAGCTGGCAGGGGAGGGGACGGGGGAGGGGTAAAGGGGTAAATTCCCCGGGGCTTGCCTTGGGGTTCATACCAGTGATTAACTGTTTTTCGGTATTTTAAAGGATTTAAATGAGTATTTATACCTTGAAAAGGGTGCTTTTGGTTTGGGTAATCCTTGCACTTTTTGCTCCTGCCTATGCACAGAAGGGGCAAGGAGCGGATACAGCAATCATGCTGCCAGAGGTCTCGATCAATGCTTCCCGGCTATTTGATAATACTACCGGGTTGACTGTCAGGATGATTGATTCCGCTGTTTTGTCGAGTTATCAAAACCGGATGCTGACGGATCTTCTGACTCAGCAAACTTCCATTCAGGTGCAATCCTATAATCCGGGAAACCTATCGACATTGACATTCCGGGGCACGTCATCCAACCATACGGGTTTTTTGTGGAACGGGATCTCCCTGAATCCGGTCATCAATGGCCTGACCGATCTTTCCCTTCTGCCAGTTGCGCTCTTCGACAGGATCTACATTCTTCACGGAGGTGCCAGTAGCGTATTTGGTGAAGGGAACATTGGCGGAGGAATTCACCTGGTGAATGAACCGGACTTTCTGAAAAGAAAGACATTGAACGCAGCCATTGAATATGGCAGCTTCCAGTCATTCCGTTCAAGTCTGACAGCGGCATTCTCCGGTCCGAAATGGAGCCTGCGGGCGGGAGGCTTTCTGATCTCGGCGAACAATGCGTTTCCTTATGTCAATGATACAAAACCGGATAAACCGACGGATACACTGGACAATGCGAGCCAGGATGGGATGGGTTTCATCGGGACATTTTCCGGCAATTTGAAGAAGAACAACGTGCTCATTCTTGATCTCTGGTACCAGTTCATGGATCGGGAGATCCCCGGAAGCCTGGTTTACACCATGGAAAATGCCGACCAGTATGACCGGTTTCTGCGTGGGATGATCACCTGGCGAAAAACATTCAGCAGTTCCGTCTTGCATTTTAAAGCAGCTTATTTTAATGATTATCTTCAATATACGGAATGCTATGAGGATTTTCCTGAATATGATCTGGATGTAGAAAGCAGGATGCAAACCTGGACGGGAGAAATTAGTGGCAAGTATGGGTTGTCGGATAGAATTGAATTGCACAGTGCAGGCGTCGTAAGGTATGCAAAGGTTCGATCCGGATACTTTCCCGAAATGAAGGATCAGCTGCAGGGCAGCATTCTGCTGGCTGCCATCTATAAATTCTCAAAAGCCGGATGGAAGGTGGATATGAATCTGCATCAGGGATGGACAGAGTATTATGACGAGCCTTTCACGCCGTCCTTTGGAGCAGAGGGCTCCCTGGGCCGTTTCCTCCTTATGAAGATGAATGTTTCGCATAACTTCCGAAGTCCGACCCTGAATGAGCGCTACTGGCAACCCGGAGGAAATCCGGATTTGAAACCGGAAAAAAGCTGGAACGAAGAAATCACCCTATGCTTGAATAAGGATAACGAGGATTTACCGGTCATCAACACATTGTCGGTCACCGCATTTCATTCGATGATCAACGATTGGATTCGCTGGGTGCCTGAGCCGGATGACCCCTACTTGTGGTCGCCCCAAAATGTTCAGAAAGTACGTGCTGCGGGACTGGAAGGCAGGGCAGGTATTGAATGGTCAGTTCGTAAAATGACTACACACCTTCAGGCATCATATTCATTCACCCGGTCGGTCAATGAAAACAAAGAGGCATCCAACTATAAGAAGCAGCTTCCCTATGTTGCCGAGCATACCGGAACGATCAACGCTGGAATAAGGTATGGCAGTGCTTTCCTGGAATATACTCAGTCGTTCGCAGGCTCCAGGGCCACGGTCGAGGATCATTCCAATGCATTGCCTCCGTACAGCATTGGCAGACTGAGGGTTGGCTATGCCTGGAGCCTGACAAAGTGCATCCTGGATTTCCATTTCCGGATCGATAATCTATTTAATGTTGATTATCAGGTAGTTCAATATTACCCCAATCCCGGACGATCGTTCACCGGTGGGGTGAACCTGAAGATGTAGCGATGGAGCGATATAACGATTTAATGAACTAACAATTTAACGATAAATCCCATGAGTACCAAAGTAACGATCAATTGGAGCGGCGACATGGCTTTTGTTGCCGAGGTGAATGGTTTTGCGGTCCAGTTGGATGCTTCCCGGGAAGTAGGGGGCAAGGGCAAAGGGCCGCGCCCCAAACCGCTTACGCTTGCGGCGCTTGGAGGATGCACGGGGATGGACGTGGTCTCGATCCTGGAAAAGATGCGCGTGTCTGTTGAGGCATTTGACATGCAGATCGAAGCGGAGGAAACGGAAGAACATCCCAAAGTGTATCGCAAGATCCATTTGGTCTATATCTTCAAAGGCAAAGACCTGCCGATGGATAAACTTGAAAAAGCCGTAAATCTGTCGCAGGAACGATATTGCGGTGTTTCAGCAATGCTGCGCAAGGCGGCGGAGTTAACGTATGAGATCACGGTGGTTAGTAGCCAGTAGCCGGTAGGCAGTCGGCGGGTGTTTAGGTCTACAGGTCTTCAGGTCTTCGGGTCTTCGGGTCTTCGGGTCTTCGGGTGTTAAGGTCTTCGGGTCTTCGGGTTCACAGGTCTGCAGGGGGTGGGCGGCGGTCGGCAGATAGCTGATTGCCGATCATGAATTAATAACTTCCGCCAGTTCCGCAAGGATCATCGCCGTTGCTCCCCAGATCGTCGCTCCATTGATCGTGTAACACGGTGCAGTAAGGGTGATCCCGCTGACGTGAATTTCCCGGATGGTTATGCACCCCGGGTCCAGTAAACTGGAGATCTCCACCTCAACGATATCCTTTACTTCAACGGGATCCGGATGAAAATCAGTTTTTTCAATGAGATAGCCAACCACCGGATGAACCAGAAAGTTACTCGGGGGGATATAGAGTTCCGACAGTGTTCCGATGATCCTGATGGAGGAGGAAGGAATACCCAGTTCCTCGCGTGTTTCGCGTAATGCCGTTTCGATCAGTGTTTGATCCGACTTTTCCTGTTTTCCTCCGGGCAGGCTGACCTGACCACCGTGCGTTCCCTCATAATCAGGACGCTGTATCAGGACAAGCTTGGGTGTTCCGTGGTCAGGATAGAGCAGAATGAGGACACCGCTCTTTTTTGCCTTAGAAATGTCCATTCCCTCCGTGATCCATTTCAGTCGCGATTCAGAAGCCATTCTCCGTTGAGCACTCAGTCCGGGTAAAGGCTCTTTCAGCCTTTTGCTGATATGCTCTATGAGATCATTGAAAAGCATTTTTCGGCGAAGTTTTGATCAAAGTTAAGCTGAAAAGGAATTGAATTCAGTGATCATTCAAATATATGTTATTTTTGTGCTTTGGTATAAAATATGATAATCTCCCATTTTTTTAGTATTTTTGATTGATTGAAAAATCTTTAATCTTTATTCAATTTAAAAAAATGAAAACTCATTCTGTAAAATCCGCATTTTTCTGGATGACCTTACTGCTGTTAGTGGGCTGTACAACTGTTCCAATTACCGGAAGGAAACGTGTCAACCTCATTCCCTCTGAACTGATGATCCCGATGGCTCTGCAAGAATATTCAGCATTTTTGCAGGCCAACCCTGCTTTGCCTGCAACCGACGAGCGCGTTATCCCCGTTAAAACTGTTGGCAACAACATAAGTAACGCGGTGATGCAGTTTATGTACGACAATGACATGAAAAAGGAAGCTGAAAAGTTCCAGTGGGAATTCAATGTGGTGAATGAAGAAACCGTCAATGCCTGGTGTATGCCCGGAGGTAAAATCGTTTTTTATACCGGCATTCTGCCCGTTGCGGGCGATGCCAATGGAATTGCCACGATCATGGGGCATGAGATCGCGCATGCGTTTGCCAAACATGGAGAGGAGAGGATGACCCAGCAGCTTGCCATTCTGGTAGGTGGGCTTGGACTGGAGTATGCCCTGAGAAACGAACCGCAGACCACGAATGATATTTTCCTCACGGCCTTTGGAATAGGATCACAACTAGGCCAGCTCGCCTTTTCACGCAAACACGAATACGAAGCGGATAAACTGGGGATGGTCTTCATGGCCCTGGGTGGATACGATCCTTCCAACTGTATCACGTTCTGGCAAAAAATGTCACAACAGAGTGGTTCATCCCAATTACCTGAATTCCTGAGCACGCACCCCAGTGACCAGAACCGTATTGCAGCCATGCAGGAATATCTTCCCACTGCCCTGAAGTATTATACAGGCCAGGCCAAAGGTAGCGGAACGAAAGGCAGTGGTACAAAAAGCACCGGAGGCGGAACGATAAAACTTTAAGAGTAATAATGTAGTATGAAGAATGAATAATTAAAAATTTATTTTACATCCTTCATTTTAATATTATATGACCTGGACACTGATCGTTATCCTTCTGTTGGTTGGATTTGTACTACTGCTGCTGGAAATGTTGGTGATACCCGGCATCACCGTAGCAGCCGTACTTGGTTTTGTTTCCATTGCCCTGGCCGTCTGGGGAGCTTTCGCATCCTATGGCACGACTGCCGGTTTCATAACGCTTACAACGGGCATACTGGGGTCTGTTGTTTTGCTTATCGTCGCCCTGAAAGCCAAAACCTGGAACAGGTTTGCCCTGAAGTCATCCATAGATGGTAAGGTCAATGTGATCGGGGAAGCAGCTGTACGGTCAGGAGATACGGGCAAAACGGTGTCCCGTCTGGCTCCGTCCGGAAAAGCCCTGATCAACGGCGAATACTACGAAGTGCATACCATCGGGGAGTTCATTGATCCCGGATCAGAGATCGTTGTTACAAAAGTTGACTTCAATCAAATTACCGTAAAACCTAAAAACACTTAATCATGGGAAATAATTTGCTAATCATGCTGCAGGCAGCAGGATCGAATATGTTTATCATCGTCGCCATTGGAATTGCTGCCCTTGTAGGCCTCTGGATCATTTTTTACTTTGTTCCTGTCGGCTTATGGTTTACAGCTCTATTGTCGGATGTCAGGATATCCCTGATCCAGCTCATCCTGATGCGATGGAGAAAGGTTCCCCCTCAGGTCATCGTCCGTAACCTGATCGCTTCAACAAAAGCAGGCCTGAAGCTGAACAGGAATGAAATGGAAGCCCATTACCTTGCCGGAGGTAACGTTCAGGCAGTGGTCAAAGCACTGATTTCAGCAGACAAAGCCAATATAAATCTGGATTTTAAAACGGCAACAGCCATCGATCTGGCCGGTCGGGATGTATTGCAGGCCGTCCAGATGTCGGTCAATCCCAAGGTGATCGATACTCCCCCTGTTGCTGCTGTGGCTAAGGATGGTATCCAGCTTATTGCCAAAGCAAGGGTAACTGTCAGGACGAATATCAAGCAATTGGTCGGAGGAGCAGGAGAGGAAACAGTGCTTGCCCGTGTGGGTGAAGGTGTGGTATCCTCCATCGGTTCTGCCGACTCACATAAATCCGTTCTTGAAAATCCCGATTCGATCTCTAAAGTGGTTCTGGGAAAAGGACTTGATGCGGGTACCGCCTTCGAGATCTTATCCATCGATATTGCCGATATTGACGTTGGGAAGAATATTGGTGCCGTGCTTCAGATGGACCAGGCTAATGCGGATAAGAACATTGCACAGGCCAAGGCCGAAGAGCGCCGGGCCATGGCTGTGGCCAAAGAACAGGAAATGAAAGCCAAATCGCAGGAAGCACGCGCCAACGTGATTCAGGCCGAAGCTGAAATTCCTCTGGCTATCGCCGACTCCTTCCGGAAAGGCAACCTGGGGATCATGGATTATTACCGCCTGCAAAACATCCAGGCCGACACCCATATGAGGGAATCCATCTCTGAACCGCCCGCCAAGCCAAAAGAAAGACTGGACGAGGATAAGGGGAGGAAATAGCGGTTATTGAGAGGAGAGAGGAGAAAGGAGAGAGGAGAGAGGAGAAATAAAAATATTCCTTCATCTCTCATTTCTCCTGTCTCCAATCTCCTCTCTCCTCTCGAATGGACATCACGGCCAAATACAGTTCCGAGTTTCGATCTCAGTATCGCGATCTCCTGAGGGCTTGCCATCCGGATATAGTACCTGATGACAGGATAATGATTCGCAGGGCCTTTGAGCTGGTTCTGGAAACCTACCGGGATAAAAGGATGGAATCCGGCGAGTACTATTTTGTCCATGGGGTGAATGTGGCCAAGATCGTAGCCGGAGAGATCGGTCTTGGAACCGACTCTATCGTGGGCGCCCTTCTTCATAATGTGCTTTACAAAGCAAATGTCACTCAGGAAACCGTCAGCGAAAGGTTCGGTCCAAGGGTGGCTTTCATTCTGCAGGGGCTGACCAAAATCGCCGGCATCTCCACGCAACGCTCCTCCCTCAACTCGGAAAACTTCATCAAACTGCTGCTTACACTCTCTCCTGACGTTCACGTCATTTTGATCAAACTGGCCGACCGGCTTGAGTTTATGCGGAAGATCGATCTTCTTCCACAGACACTGCGCCCCCAGCTTGCCTCTGAAACATCCCTGCTGTACGCCCCCATCGCTCACCGGCTGGGACTTTATCATCTAAAGACCGAGCTGGAAGAACTTTCCATGCAGTACGCCTACCCGGAAATCTATTTCGACCTGTTGAAACGACTGGAAGAGACTCAGGAATCAAGGCAGGCATACATCAGGAATTTCATTGAGCCCATCGAAAAAGAACTGACCCGCCAGGGGTTTCAGTTTGAGATCAAGGGGCGTTCAAAGTCGGTTTCCTCCATCTGGAACAAGATGAAAAAGCAGGGAGTTGATTTTGACGAGGTCTACGATCTATTTGCAGTCCGTATCATCATCAACCAGATCCGAGAAGGTGAAAAAGCCGACTGCTGGAGGATCTATTCCATCGTGACCAATTTGTACCAGCCCAATCCAAAGCGCCTGCGCGACTGGCTCACCACACCGAAAGTCAGCGGATATGAATCGTTGCACACTACGGTGATGGGACCTGAGGGAAAATGGGTTGAAGTTCAGATCAGGACAAAGCGGATGGATGAAATTGCTGAACAGGGCGGTGCTGCCCATTGGAAATACAAAGAGTCCGCCCTGGAGAAAGATCAGGACACATGGGTGTCGAAAATACGGCAAACCCTTGAGAAACCGAATCTTCCGGAAGCGGAAGATTCGCAAAAGGCAAAGCTGGAACTTTATACCAAAGATATTTTTGTTTTTACGCCCAAAGGGGATATCAAGAAACTTCAAATGGGTGCTTCGGTGCTTGATTTTGCCTATGAAGTCCACTCCAGCATTGGAAATTCCTGTACGGGCGGAAAAGTCAACCATAAGATCGTCCCCCTGCGGCATATTCTGCAAAATGGTGACGTGGTTGAGATCATCACATCCAAAACGCAAAAACCCAAGCCCCACTGGATCAACATTGTCGTGTCGGCCAAGGCTAAATCCAGGATCAAGCGCGCGATAAAAGAACTGCAATTTAAAGAAGCGGACCAGGGCAAAGAGATCCTGAAACGGAAATTCAGTCAGCTGCGGCTGACCTTTGACAATGAGAAAATTGACAGGCTGGTGGATTTTTTCAAACTGTCGGACCCCCTTGAGCTCTATCATAATCTTGCCATCGGCAAGATCGATCCGATGGAGATCAAGAATTGCTTTGCCACGGTCGAACCTGAAACGGAAAAAGGTAAACCGGCCGATGCAGGCTTGATGGAGCGGATCGAATCCGAGATTCAGCAGACTGTCCAACCCGGTGACCTTTTGTTAATTGACGGGCAATCCGATATCGGTATCTATAAATTTGCCAAATGCTGCAATCCTGTGTTTGGGGATGAGATCTTTGGCTTTGTGACCGTGGGAAAAGGGATCAAGATCCATCGTGAATCCTGTCCCAACGCTGCCCAGATGAAAATGCGGTACGGCTACAGGATCATCCATGCAAAATGGGTGAAAGCGGATGACAAAGGACCGTTCTGGGTAGATCTGCTCCTATCGGGCGATGACCGGATCGGGATCGTGAACCAGGTCACCCACCTGCTTTCCGATACCATGAGAATCAACATACGGTCATTTTCTTTTGAATCGAAACATAATAAATTTGAGGGAAATATTCAGATCCTTGTGAAAGACATCGGGCAGCTTAACTTTGTCATTAGCCAGATCAAAAAAGTAAGCGGCGTAAAAAAAATCAAGAGATTGAAATAACCTTCTAATTATGAATCACCCCAGGCTTTAGCCTGGGGTGTCAAGTAAACTGTTGTAAGTCAGGGCTTTAGCCCAAAATTTGTCTTGAGTAAGGAAGGTGAAAAACAGAAGGATACATTTGTTACTTTTGTTTCGGGCTAAAGCCCTGCTTCTTATTGACCTTAAAGAACCCCGGTCTTAAGACCGGGGTAACTTAAAACATGACTATTATGAGGGACTGCATCGGATGTAAACTAATTTTCAATGACCAGGTCCTTTCGAAGGATCTTTTTAACAAGACCTCCTTCATGTCGGGCATTATTTTGTATGAGGTGATTGCATTTTACAATAAAAAATACCTTTACCTGGAGGATCACCTGCAGCGCCTTGAATCTTCTTCAAAGCTTGCCAGGCTCCCGCTCTGGATTCCCATCAGTGAAGTTCGGGCCAGGTTGCTTAATCTGCTGGAGATCAATGATATAAAGGATGGGAGTATCAACCTGGTCTTCAATTATACTAATCAGCCCAACACCTTTGTGACGTATGTCAACAAACCGCATGATCCCTCGAAAGAGGATTATCTGGACGGGATCAGAACGGAGTTGCATTTTGATATACGTACGACTCCGAACATCAAGTTCTTTCTGCAGGATTTCAGGGAGAGAGCAGGGAAGGTCATCCGGGAGCATGACCTCTGGGAGGTCATCCTGGTGGACAAGAACGATTACATCACCGAAGCGAGCCGCTCCAACGTTTTCATGATCAAGGACCGTGAGGTCATTACGGCTCCGGTAGAGCTGGTGTTGCCCGGGGTGACGCGCAAGCACATCATTGAGATCTGCAAAGAACTGCATATTCCAATCCGGGAGAAATGTGTCACGCACCAGGAGCTTAAAGATATGGATGCTGTTTTCCTTACGGGAACCACCTCAAAGGTTTTGCCCGTCAGGTATGTTGGTGATTGGGAATTCAATGCTGCTCATCCTGTCCTTGTGCAGATCAGGGAAGCTTATGAACAGGCCATCGCAAAATATATTGGGATAGCATAACTCTCCTGCTACATATTTCCTGCGAGGTCGTTTCAAGAGTCTTTTAATTAACCACAAAGGTACACAAAGTACATCACCAAGGAACACTAAGTAATTGATAATCAATTAACACCTTCGTGCACCTTTGTGAAATCCTTCGTGTTCCTTAGTGGTTAGGGACACAGGATACAAACTCTAAGAACTATAATTTTTTCAAAACCACCGCCGTCCGGTTCGTGATGTAGATCTTCAGCCGGTTTACGTTCCATATCCCGTCAAAATAAGAGAAGTGCTCCACGCTTTCGTCTATTCTTCCGTGCCCTCCGAAGAACTGGTTGTCCGTGTTGAGAATGATCCTGTATTTTCCCGGTTCGGGAACCGTAAAAGTATAATCGGTGATTGAATTGGAGGGATGCCAGTTGAAGACAAAGACCAGTCCGTTTCGTTCAAAGACGATCGTCCTGTTTTCGTCATCCATATGCAACTCCCGGGCGAATTCCCAGTTCAGGACACGGTTTTCCCTGATGATCCGGATCATTTCCCTGTCGAAGCTGGCCAGGAACTGGTATTTCAGGTTCGGGTCGTCCACCAGCGACCATTGTCTGCGCGCATACCGATAGCTCCAGTTGTTTCCTTCCCTCGGAAAGTCGATCCATTCCGGGTGTCCGAATTCATTTCCCATGAAGTTCAGGTAAGCCTGCCCGCCAAGCGCAATCGTGAACAGCCGGATCATTTTGTGCAGGGCCATTCCCCGGTCGATGACAAGGTCCGGGTCATCTTTGTGCATGTGCCAGTACATTTCCTTATCCATCAGCCAGAAGGCCAGCGTTTTGTCGCCCACCAGCGCCTGGTCGTGTGATTCAGCATAGGAAACCGTTCTGACGCCCGGCACGCGGTCATTGAGCACGTTCCACATCTCATGGATGTTCCATTCCTCATCACGTTTCTCTTTCAGGTATTTGATCCAGAAATCGGGGATGCCCATGCCCAGCCGGTAATCAAAGCCAATACCGCCGTCGGGGATCGGTTTGCAGAGCCCCGGCATGCCGGTGACATCCTCAGCGATGACCACCGCATGTTTGTTGATCGTATGGATGAGTTTGTTGGCAAGTTGCAGGTAGGTGACCGCGTCCCATTCCACGCCTTCGTTGAAATACTTGTCGCGGCTGTCAATCACGTCGTTGCCATGATGGAAGTACATCATAGATCCCACCCCGTCGAACCGGAATCCGTCGAAGTGGAACTCCTTCATCCAGTATTTGAGGTTTGAGAGCAAAAATTGCAGCACCTCCCATTTGCCGTAGTCAAAGAGCTTGGAATCCCATCCCGGATGTTCTCCGCGGCCGCCCGGGTGGAAATACTGGTGATCAGAACCGTCAAATTCGTTGAGCCCCTCGTTGAGGTTTTTCACGGTATGCGAGTGGACAATGTCCATGATCACAGCAATGCCCATCCGGTGAGCGGTCTTGATCAGGTTCATCAGGTCTTCCGGTGTGCCGAAGCGCGAAGAGGGGGCAAAGAAGTTCGAAACGTGATAACCGAATGACCCGTAGTAGGGATGTTCCTGGATGGCCATCATTTGGATGGCGTTGTAGCCGGCATTTTTGATACGGGGGAGGACGTTGTCCGTGAATTCATTGTATGTCCCGATGCCTTCCCGTTCCTCTGCCATACCCACGTGGCACTCATAAATGAACAATTCCTGAAGCGTAGCTGCGTCGAACCGATCGTTTTCCCAGTTGAATTTTCCCGGCAGCCATACCTGTCCGGAGAAATCCTTGGTCCGGTCATCCTGGACGACTCTCCGGATATAGGCCGGGATCCGGTCGCGCACTTGACCGCCGCCTTCCACAACGATTTTGATACGGCTTCCGTGCACAAAAGAACGTTTGTAGACATCTCCGTCAATGTAAATTTCCCAGACTCCGTTACCGACCGGTGCCAGGGGGTGGGAATAGGGATTCCAGTTGTTGAAGTCCCCTTTCAGGAACAGCGCGTGGGCTTTTGGTGCCCATTCCCGGTAGATCCATCCCTTTCGGACCGGATCGCGGGTGATCCCGAAATACTGGTAGGCATCGGCGAAAGCAGAAAGGCTGCCAGCCGCCTTTTCGATATGCCGGAGGCGTTCCTGATAACGCTGGTATCGGGCATAGACATCGGCTGCGGCAGGTTCCAGCCAGGGATCGTCTTTTACGATTTGCAGGATGCGGAAATTCTGGGGTGACATACCTTTATGTATAAAAATATGGGACAAAGGTACTTTATTGTCAAATTGTCAAATGGTCAAATTGTTAAATTGTCAGATGGTTTTTATATACATCCATGGAATGAGTGGTGAAGAAAGCGTCGTTTAATTAAATAGTAATTTTATTGCATAATTTTAGTATAAATTATTCAGCTGATTGCATAATTCTGTATTTTTGCTATGAATTAATGAATAAAAGTATGCTTAACAGAGAATCAATCAAGCAAATACTTCTTGAACAGCGGTTAGCGTTTTTAAATAAGGAAACTGGTATCAGGAGATCGGTTATCGAATCCATTGAATCGAAACTTCACTTACCCCACATTCATGTGATCACGGGCATAAGGCGTTGTGGGAAGTCAACATTGCTTCGTCAGGTAGCCAGGGAATTTTACAATGATGAAGCTTTTTTTTACATAAATTTTGAAGATGAACGATTAATAAATTTTAATCCCCAGGATTTTAATGATTTTTATGAAGTGTTAGTCGAGCTGTTTGGTGTCAAAAAGACTTTCCTCATTGACGAAGTTCAGCATGTCAGGAATTTTGATTCCTTCATCAGAAGATTTTATGACAACGGATTTAAATTTTTCATAACCGGTTCGAATGCAGGTCTTTTAAAGGAAGAGATCAGCACCCGTTTGACCGGTCGTCATATTGATTCTTATCTGACTCCCTTTTCTTTCAAGGAATTTCTTGATTATCATCAGTTCTCTTTGACTGCCGAAAGTATACATATAAGTGAGAAAAAGGCTCGTATAAAGAGTCTGTTTCAGGAATATTTTGTCAGTGGTGGCATGCCTGAGTTTGTCAGGTATAAGGATACTGAAATACTAAGACACATTTATGATGATATCGTCACCAAGGATATTTTTATCCGTAACAAAGTGGAGAATGTCATTTTGGGGAAAGAATTGTACCGGTTCCTGATCAGCAACTTTGCGCAGCGGTTCAGTTATAATTCATTATTGAAATATATACCATTGGGAAGTGTTAATACAATCAAAAGATATGTTCATTTTTTAGAAGATGTTTATCTGGCTCTTCTGGTCAGCAAATTTGATTACAGCGTAAAAAAACAATTTGCGAACGAAAAAAAACTATACATCACTGACAATGGATTTATACGTGTTTTGTCGATTAAACCTGGAGCTGATCAGGGGTGGCTGCTTGAGAACCTTGTCAGGAACAATTTGTCATTTGCAGAGGAGGTTTTTTATTATTCTGGCAAGAAAGAATGTGATTTCGTGTTAATGAACAATAAAAAAGTAGGATCAGCAATCCAGGTCAGTATGACGCTGGATCGCACAAACAAGGATCGTGAAATCAAAGGGCTTCTCGAAGCGATGGGATACTTTAACTTAAAAGAAGGCCTGTTGCTGACATTTGATCAGGACGGATCGGAAGACATTCAAGGCAGGCATATTATGATCAAGCCTGTGTGGAAATTTTTACTGGAAGGACAAGTTGGAACTACATGACGGTTGACCGGACGTGTTAAATGAGAATCATAACCATTGGTGATCTGCACGGTTCGCCGGTTTGGAAACAGATCCAACCGGAGGAGTGGGACCGGATGGTCTTTATCGGAGATTATGTTGATTCAGGGGATTTCACTCGTGATGAGATCATCCTGAATTTGATGGAGATCATTGACCTGAAGAAGAAACTTCCGGACAAGATCGTCCTGTTGATGGGAAACCATGACCTTGCTTATTTTTATGGAGGGCACGGGCGGCATTACTGTTCAGGCTTTAAAATGAGCATGTTATCAGCGCTATATTCCCTATTCACTTCCAATCGTAACCTTTTTCAGGCTGCTTCTCAGGTAGGTAATCACCTGTGGACACATGCCGGGGTTGTGCAGCGGTGGTATGACACGTATATTCAGGAGCAGGTGAAGCCAACGGATGAAAACCTGGCCTATACGTTCAATCGTCTGTTCAGGGAGTATTTTCAGCCGTTATTTCACGTCAGTGCTCTTCGTGGGGGATTGTACGAGGATGGAGGAATTTTCTGGGCGCATCGTGCGGAGACCAGCGATGATCCAATGCACGGGTATCACCAGATCGTGGGGCATACAAAGACACGATCAGGGATAATGGTGACCGGAGATCCATCGGGGGAAACTTCAGTTACGTATGTGGATTGTCTGGATACGAATGTTGAGTTTTATCAACTGGATCTACGTAATGACTACGTACAAAGATTGCCATGCCGTAATATTTAGCAAGCATCGTATGCAGAACACGCAGACATATTTTGGGATAAGGTTTACCAGTGAATTTCCTGCCGGGAAAAAAGATCGATTCAGGCTGGCGAAGGTTTTATTTTCCAATCCTGCGACCAGCCCGCAGGATGCTTTCCGGATGCTAAGCAATATTGACTTGTGGCCACTGATAGATGCCTTGATCTCAAGGTTGGAACAGGAAGCAGATAAATGGAAAAAAGGAAGAAGTCCCGCCGAGATTGAGTCGGGCTTCCAGAAGAAAGTCAATGAATGGGTGAAGTTTTACTCGTTTCCATCTCTGGATGAACTGGAAAGTGTTGCAAATGAACTTGAGATTTCCTCATCGGGCATTATTGAATTCATCCTTGATCAAGTTCAGTATCTTCCCCCCTCCAGCATAATGGATTTTCTAAAGAAATACAAGAAAGTGATCCGGGAAAACCAGGTGAATGTGATCCTGGATCATTACAACGATGCAAGGCGCGGGTATGGAAAGGGAGATGGACAGATGCGCTTGAAGGAGGGAATTCAAGAAATGCTTTAATTGAATCATTTTCTGTTACAAGGCAATCATTTTGCGGGTAATGATGCGCCCGTCATCCAGGGTGATCCTGAGCACATACAGGCCGGTTAACGACTGAGGAATTTTGATCTTCATCAACGGATCCCGGGATCCGGGAAGGTAGTCCGATACTTTCCTGCCATCGGCCGTATACAATGAAATGTTTTCGGCGCTGGCCTTTCCGGCAAATTCAATATAGAGAACCTCGCCGGTAGGATTGGGGTAGAACTGTGCAATAAGTTCATTTTCAATGATCCCGAAAGGCGTTGCCCATTGGTTTTTTAATTGCCCGACCTGGGAAACCGGAATTTCCTTATCCCAGATCCTGACTTCATCCACACTTCCACGCAATGCATAGAGTGTTTCTACCTGATCCATCCGGCCAATGGTCAACGGCTTGGTCGAGGGCAGGATCGTTCCTGAGAAGCCTTTAAATGCATCCAGAATGCCATCCACGTATAATTCCATGGAATAGCCCGTATAGAGTGCGGTAACGTGGTAATAGCGGTTCAACTCGATGGGGGAGGAGCCATCCAGGTCCGAAATGCCCGTACTGGTTTTAACGGTCCAGCGTAACCGCCCTTCAGGTGTGATGGAAAGCTTGTAGCGCTGCTGCCAGGAGCCGTGTGAGATGATGAATCGCTCTGATTGAAGCTGCTCACACTTAACCCAGCAGCTCAGGCTGATGGCGCCACTGAAATTCAGATCTGCGTCGTTTTCCGCATAAATGATGTCCTGTCCCGTTGTAAAGCGATAGGCCAGCGAAGGTGCTCCCCTGGCATCCTGGGTTTTGGCAACACCGACGGCCGTGGCGTGGAAGCGATCGGCTGCCGCGTTTTTAGTATCGGAATCAAAAGGGTACCAGATCAGAGGTGCCTGGGCTGCCAGGCTTGTGTCTTTTACCAGTACCGGCGTTGAAACGCTGGTTGAGAGCGTATACTGGTTAGTCACCTGAACCGTAATTTCTCCGACCACCGGAACATCAGGAGCCTGCCAGGTGACTGAACTGCCTGTTGACGGATCAAGGACACCTTCGGTAACTGTCCATGAATAATTCAGATCCTCACCGGGCGCCGGTTCGGCCAGCGCTGTGAACGTATTGGTGCCCCCTGTTGCGGTATATTTTGTTTCTGCCAGAATGCCATTCACAACCGGCGGGAGAGGGATGTACTCCACAACCTCCAACAGCAGGGTGTCTGCTGCCACCTGTCCATTGGAACTGACCCTGCACTTCAGGACAAGTTGTCCCGGAAGTGCAGGAGCAGTAAGTGTTGCCTGTGACTGGTCCTGCCCTTCAACCAATACTTCATTCAGGAACCATTCAAACTGCACCTGACCTTCCGGATCATGGTTTCCCGGTTCACAATAGGCAGTGAATAAAGAATTGATGATAAGTGGGCTTTGATCGGTTGAGAGTGCTTTGATGCGCAGGTTCTCAGAAAAGTCATACTGATAATGATAATCAAGCACATCTACTCCAACATAGAGGCGGTTTTGATCCTGCTGGGGCTCCAACCCGGCCGTAAATAACCTGATCAGCCTTACTTCTCCTGATGGAATTGGCAACTGGAAGGAGCCAGTGGCTTCGGAAAACAGTACGGACTCGGTAATTGCTTCGTATACAGCAAATTTTCCCGGGGGAAGGTTCACCTGAACCTGTTTGCTGTTTAAAGCAGGATTATAAAATAACCAGGAAGTTAGTGAATTATCCCCGTAAAAATCTGTTTTATTGAGATCGATCTGAAGAATCTCAGGGACATTGGTCGATTTCACGACAGCCGCAAGGTATCCGACACTTGATCCACTGTAGAGGGACAAATTGGTGGCCGCCCAGCTTCCATTGATGGCATCACCTGTGGCAAAGGGTGTTTTTCCCTGCCATACTTCTTTCATGGATTCGTGAGGGATACAGGCAGCCGGATCATAGACTGAAGCCCAGGCATACGAATCCTGTAAATCCTGGGGAAGGGCGTTCCAGTAGAAAAGCCTGCTGGCATTCGTGACATTCAGCAACCATTTGGCAATGGCGCGTGCATAGCGCTTGTCATACTTGGGAAGCGGTGCCAGCGCAGCGGCTTGTTGAAAACCATTCATCACAAAAGCATAATCATCACCGTTATCGTTAGCTTCTCCGATCAGTCCCGACACATCATACCCGCCCCAGGTACCCACGATGGCACCCCAGCCCCTGAGTTCCCCCCGGTCAAAGCACCAATTCAGCATTTTCTGCAACGGGTAACTCGTTCCCTCCACTGCATTCATCCGGGCTACTGCAAGTGTTCCGTAAGGTAATTGGAGCTCATAGGATGGATTGGATTCAAATCCTGCCAGGAAGTCCATGGCCAGCTGGGCGCCTTCGAAATATTTCCTGTTTCCCGTTTCAAGGTAAGCGTTGTACAACAGCCAGGCGATGCTGCCTGCTGCTTCGGGCTCGGGTACCCCCGTGGCAAGCGGCAGTCCGGTGGCCAGGTTAAAGGCGCGGTAATTCATGTCCGGGATCGCCCACGGTGTTGTGCTTCCTCCCAGCTGGTTTACGCAGTACAGCCAGCGGTCGGCAATAGAGATGAACTGGCTTCCGAATTCGGGCGCCGCATCAGGATATAGGTTTCTAAGCTGATAAAAGTAAACGTTGGGCATGACATCATACCACCAATCGCTGCCCGATTTCGTTGAATAGTTGTTAAGATAGACGTTCTGACCGTTCTTTTTATTATAGAAATCTTTAGCCATAGCCACCCAGTTCATCCCGTTCTGGTTGCTTTTATCAACACCAGCAAGAGAGGCGCCGATAATGGCCGGCAGAATATTGATGGCTTCTGCCTGGTTGGAATGATCATCTGCACCGACATAAGAATCAAGAAAGACAGGAGTGTTGTCGGGATAGTTGAACTGCCCCGGCGATCCAAGCCGCGACAACGGAAGGTATTGTCCGGTTTTATTCAGATCGAAGATGAAGCTGTCATAGTCCAAAGTCACTGAATTCCAGTCTCTGATCTGGAGAGGGGAGGGTGAATCGGGCATTTGACCGATCCGGGAAATGCTTAATTGCCCAGGTTGGGCAAATGCCTGCACGAAGAAAATGCAAAGCGGCAGTAACAGTAAATTGCGGTTCATAGGTCGTCGGTTCATTGTGTACTTTGAAAATAGCGGTATAGGAAGTTGTTCATCGTTTCGGATAGTCAGGATCCATATCGGGCGTGCGCAGACCGACGAGCTCATTGGCCATCAGGATGAACACATTCCAGCAGAGCCCTTTGGTCGAAACCCACCAGGAATCCGTGCTTGTCCATTTGGTAGGGATGAATTCCTTGCTGAAGGGCCAATCCGGATGCAGGTTGATCTCGGCCCAGATCCTGTTTTCCATAAGTTTACCTGCCTTTTCCCAGCCGTGTTTCATTCCGGCGGCATAGGCAGAGTATTCTGCCCGCAGCCAGCTCCCCCCGTTGTAGTAGTATCCGTCATTTCTCCCGTCGCTGTAGTTGGCCTCGCCGAATTCTGCAAAGGGTTGGTAATCCCCTGAAAGATAAGCAAAGCTTTTTCCGTCGTTGATCAAACGTACACAAATGGGTGCGGTGGTGCCATATTCCGGATGAGGTGCATCCGGAACCCTGTTCAGGACAGGCATCTGATCCAGGTGGTTGATGACTATTTCATCGGTCAGCAATGGCCGGCCGAACAACCAGAGGGAAAAGAACTCGGGCTCCAGGTCGGTCAGGGAAATGATGTCGGGATAATTCCGGTCGAATAGAAGGTGCCGTCTCTGCGGATCGTAAAAATTACGGTATGCCTGCTCTGCTTTTTCAAGATAGGCTTCTGACAGTTCAAATCCCAGTTCTTTGATCGTGCGCAGGGCAACGGCCAGCATTCCCTGATTCACCGCAAGACGGTCCGTTTTGGGATCGAAATCCACAATATCCACCTGGCTGAGCGAGAAGCGTGACTTGCATATCGCGTTGCGGTCCGGGTCAAATTCGTTCAGGACATAGTCCACTGCTTTCTTTATCTTGTCTTGTGGCAGACTGATTCCAAAACGTCGTTTGTTAAGCATCGCCCAGATCAGCCATTCAATAGTGGCCTCATTGTCCTTGACCTCCACCGAACCCATGTAGGGTGTGATGATCGTGCCAATCCCGCCTTCGGGCGTCTGTGTTTTGCCCCATTGTTCCCAGAGAGCCAGGTTTAGTTCCTTTTGATAGGTGGCGACCGCAGAAAAGAATGAATCCCGGTTGTACATGTCGGGTGAATAATTCTTGTTGGGCACATTGAAGGGGGTCATGTCGTGTACGGAGGTGATCCAGGTCAGCATCTGGAGGTTGGCGTAAAGCATTTTTTCGATCTGCGATCCTTTGAATCCTTTGCCTTCTGCCAGGCGTGTCTGGGATGCGATCATAAATTCTTTGTGATTCGTATAATGTTCAGCAAAGATGTAGGTGACCTTTTCTGCGGACTGGCCCAGGGGAAGAAGATTGTAAGGCTCTCTTTGAGGCTGATGCTCTGTAAACTGCAGGTTTTTTATTTGCAGGCGGGATTCCATTCCGGATTGTGTGCCGATAAACAGGGATACCGAATCGTGTCCGGTATAGGGTACCAGGATGCTGCCCTTGAAAAAGGTCCAGTCCTGTTCGCCGGCAGGAAACTGATCGATGTATTTCACACCCTCTTCAAGTTCGATGGTCTTCATCCCATTGCGTATCCTGAACAGCTTGAGGGCTACCGGAGTGTTGCCCCTGCAGTCGAAAGAGATGGTGTAAACCTTCTGGTCTTCGAACGGGGCAATATATTCAATGCCAGCCCTGTCGCACGGATGGCAGATGAGCGTGATAAGGCTGTCGTTCTGCTCCACTTCAACCTTTCCGACTTTCCGGCTTATGGTGACGGCAGGGATGATCCGGGTGGAGCCGGCATCCAGGTTGTACATTTCACCAAAGGTCAGCCTGACATATTCATTTTGCTCTTCCTGTTCTTCCTGAGTTGACACTGCATAAAGTTCCGGATCCGGAAGTTTCCGCATGCCGACAAAACCGCCTCCCCTGCCGCTAAACCGGCGTCGGGTAGTGCGGGTGAACTGGTTCAGATAACCGGCGTCCGTCAGTAAACCGACTACCTGATGATCAGGAGTCACCCAGCCGGCAGCCGGATACATTTCGTGCACAAGACCACCGGGAAAGCTATCACACTCAAATGTTGTATATTTCAAGGGCTTTTGGGCAGGGCGCGCTGTCTCTTTCAAAATGTAGTACATATCGGTCATGGAGGGTTGAAAAAGCCGAATGGTTTTTTTCACTACGTTCGTATTGATGACTTCATAGCGGACGGTCACTGATAGCTTAGCATCCAATTCCTGCAGATAAGTATCTCCCATCAAAATGACCTCCTCGTCGTTCCCTGACCATTGAGTACCTTTCCAGTCCCTGATTTCCGCCGTGGCACTCATGTCCGTATTGTGGAGTTGCATGGTGAACTCACCGGGATTTGTGACCAGTAACCGGTTCAGATCAAACAGCTCAACATGGAATCCGTTCTGTTCATCCCCAGTTACCTTAAGCTTCAATTGCTGACCTTTGGCCGGGATTTCAATGATGAAGGCTGTCAGGAAAATCAGAAAGATGGAGCGTTTTATACCGGTGATGGATATTTCAGGCAAATGTACGTATGTTATAAAAGCCCATTTATTAAAATAAAGGAGGCTCAAAAGCCTGCTTCCACTGGCAGATCTCCTGAGCCTCCCTGCTTCTGTTTAAATTACCGTATGTAAGGCTTACGGTTTCTCGTCGTTATAGAGTTTTGAGACCTGGCCATCAGAAAGAGCGATGTTGTAGATCTTCAGTTCATCGATAATACCCTTGAAATAGCCAAGGTTATCTGCCGTTGTCCACGCCATGAAATTGGCAGCCAGTTCTGCATCCGTTGCCACACCACCGATGATGAATGGTTGGGGATCCGGTGAAGCAAGCGTCTGAGTGAGGGGGCCAATGCCTTTGTCGGTTTCTGTCCAGGTCTTGGTAAGTGTTCCGTCAACATAGAACTTCAGCTCTTTGGTAGTACCGTTAACGGACACGACAACGTGGTTCCACTGTCCTGCTTTGATAGAGTTATCGGTCTCATTATCAGCATCAATGATGTTGCCATCCACTTTCTTGTACGTAAAGAAGGGTTTTCCGCCTCCCTGGGTCTGTAATTTATATCCCTGCCAGTAGTTCTGTGAGACAACGTAATTGTGTTCATACAGTTCTTCCGGCTTTATCCATACCGAGATCGTAATGTTGGCCGGCAAAAAGCTGGTGGTGTAAGGCACCTCAAGGTGTGCGCCTTTATTATAATAAATTGCTTTCCCGCCATTCAGGCCTTCGACCCAGCTGGGATTCATGGCTTCATTGCCAAGGATGACCGTATTTCCTTTGAAAAAGGTAGCAACATGCTTTACGGGTGAAAAGGCCGTAGCAGTGGTTCCGCTTCCTTCGTCAAAATGCCAGCCGGCATTCAGGTACAACGATTCATCAATGTAGCCGTAGGCCTGAGAATCAAAAGTGGCCATGGCTTCAATCAATTGAATTTCCAGGTTGTCAATCTCAGCCTGGGTGAGCTTTTCTGCAGCGGCAGTTTTAATGTTTTGCAGGGTAGTATTAAATTGTGTGATGGCAGTCTGAGGGTAATCCTCTGTGGTGGCGGCAGCGGACATGGCATCGGCCTCCGCGATCAAGGCGTTGAGTTCGGTTTTGTCTCCCTCAACGATGTCTTCATCGTCATTGCACGATGTAAAAGTCAGAGCTGAGCTTACTAATACCATAAGCAGCAGCGTGTACAATTTCATTAAATTTTTCATTTTCATTCTGTTTTTTTTGATTTATAGACTACGAATTTATATCCTTGTTACATTCCCTTAATTTATTTAAATCATAAGATTCATAAAGAACGTTCAGTTCGGTGAATAAATTGCCTCAGCATTTCAGTAAGGTAGATTTGCATTTTTTACAAATATACAACATATTTATTATATATAATGGATTTATTGATATCTTATGGATTTATTGCCTGATTGGCATCAATTTCCGCCTGGGGTATGGGCAAATACCTGTTCCTTTCATAATTAAAGTCGGGACCCAGTGCGGCTTCAGCAACTGCTTTTCCCCAGCGCATCAGATCAAAATAGCGATGAAATTCCTGCCCGAGCTCCACTCTGCGTTCATTGCGGATGGCGGTAATCAGTAAATTCTGATCAGATGTAGTGACATCCGTCAGCAGGTCAGCCGGAGGTGTTCCCTGAAAGCTTGCCCGGGCGCGCTGCCTTACTTTGTTCAGGTTTGATCTGGCTGAATCGGCCTGGCCGGTTTCAGCAAAGGCTTCTGCTTTCATAAGCAATACATCGGCATACCTCAGATAAATGTAGTTAAGGTCACCGTCGCCTTTCAGGGAGGAAGGTATTTCGTCCAGAGGCTGCTGGTGCTTTTTGGTCAGGTAGCCGGTAGGGGACCAGGATGCGCTGAAGATCTCACCGTTCAGCCAGGGCTGGCCATCGCGGCCGACGGTTGCGTCAAGCCGCGGATCCACCTCGCCCGTTGCACTCTTTTCAAACGCATCGATCAGGCTTTGCGTAGGAGCGTCAAAATAATACCCGCCCTCCGCAGCGGGCGCAAGCCATTGGTTCAGAGCGCTTCCTGTTCCGGGATTCTGACCTGCCAGGTGTTGAACCTCGAAAATGGATTCTTTGCTGTTTTCATTGGCCAATTTGAAGTTATCAGCATAATCAGGCAACAACCCGTAGATGCTCAGGGCTTCAACCTGGTGAAAATAGCTGAGAGCCGTTGCCCAGTTCTGCTGATACAGGCTTGCCTTTCCAAATAAGGCCAGGACGGCACCGCGGGTTATGCGTCCGGCATCCGATGTTCCGTAGGATTCCGGCAAAACGGCGGCAGCATCGGTCAGATCCTGCTCAATCTGCTGATAAATGGCGGATTCATCACTCAGCGGAACGTGGATCGTTTCATGGGTCAGCTGTGGATACAGTTTAAGGGGTACCTTCCCAAAAATGTTCACCAGGTTGAAATAGCTGTATGCTCTCAGGAATTTTGCTTCACCGACAATCCGGTTCCGGAGCACTTCATCCATCTCAACAGCAGGAACGCTGGCGATCACATTGTTGGCCCGGGCAATGGCTTCATAAGCAAAACTCCAGTAGTTGTTGATGATCCCATTGTTGGCATCGGCCGTGAACTCATCAATATAGGTTATTTCTGCCTGATCGCCCGGATTTCCTCCTTTAACGGCATCATCGGAGGCAACATCGCCAAATACCCATATGGCATTGTTGAAATTCAGAAAGGTGATGGCATTGTAAACCCCGTTGATTGCCTGAATGGCCTGCTTGTCATTTTTATAAAAGGTATCCGTGGAAAAAGTCCCTTTGAGGTCTTCGGTCAGAAAATCGGTACAGGAACTCAGTGCGATCAACATCAGCGCAAGTCCTGATCTGCAGGTTTTAAGATAAGAAATCCCGGAGGCTGTATGTTCTCTTTGCCTGCTTGGGCAGAAGAAATCGACTATTCTATTTTTCATGGCTGAATATTATTAAAAAGTGATATCTATTCCAAACATAATGGTCATTGCCGAAGGGTAGGTCCCCCAGTCAATTCCGGCAGCGCGGTCACCTTCATTTTTGGAGTTGTCGCTAACGGTCATTTCAGGATCGAGACCCGGGAATTTGGTCAATGTCAACAGGTTTGTCCCTGAAATATATAATCTTGCCATCGTTATGCCCAGCCTTGCCAGAGCATTTTCGGGAAGAGTGTAGCCAAGCTGAAGGTTTTTCAGCCGCATATAGGAGCCATTTTCGAGGAAACGCGAGGAGGGCCTGGCATTGTTCGACTTGGCCGACCACGAAGCCCTGGGCTGGGTGTCGGACGTGCCTTCACCTATCCACCGCTCATCAAAATAGCGCTGGGTTACGGTGAACCCCCTGTAGAATCCCTCGATGTCCTGATGGATTTGCACATAGATTTTATTGCCAAAAGCTCCCTGTAAGAATACGCTTAAATCGAAGTTTTTATAATTGGCAGCCAGGTTAATGCCGGTAGTGAACCTGGGGATGGAGCTGCCTATATACACACGGTCGTTATTGTCGATACGTCCGTCATTATTCTGATCCTTGAATTTGACATCGCCGGGTTCAATATCGTTCCCCTGGAATGCAGAAAGCAAGATATCGGTTTCGTTCTGGAAGATGCCTTCCATTTCGAGCAGGTAGAAAGCGCCAATGGGCTGGCCTTCTTCCGTTTTAGTGGCATAGACGCCCGACTCGACCCTTCCGCCAAAGAGCGGGGCATCCAGTTCAAGCACTTTGTTTTTTAAGTACGCTACGTTACCACCGACTGAATAACCCCAATCTTTCTTCATCTGGCGGTAAAGGACTTCAAGTTCAACTCCGGTGTTCAGGACTGATCCGCTGTTGATCCAGGCGGCTTCGGCATAACCTACCGAGGGTGGATTGGGAGCGCTCACCAGCATATCGCCCGTAACTTTATAGAAATAATCAGCAGAGAATGCCAGTGCTCCTTTCCAGAGTTCGGCATCAAAACCGGCATTGTACTGGTAACTGGTTTCCCACTTCAGATCTTCATTACCGAGCGCAGTCTGTGCATAGCCACTGTTGGAGATGCTGCCGAAGGGATAGTTGAAATAGGGAGAGATCCTGTCGCTATAAGCATAGAGTCCAACCTCCTGGTTTCCGATGGCCCCATAACCGGCACGCAGCTTAAGGCTCTCGATCCAGGGCACATCCTTCAGGAAATTTTCCCGGCTCATCACCCAACCGGCTGAAAGAGAATAGAACGTTCCCCACTTGTTGTCTCCTGTAAACCTTGACGATCCATCGCGGCGGAGGGTCCCCGACACGTAATACTTCCCTTTGAAATCATAGTTTATTCGTCCGAAAAACGAGGCCAGCGTGGATGCATATTCACTCTGGCTGGCAAGCTTTGTTCCGAGGCCATTTCCAATATAGATCAGCTCTTCCTGCTGGATGGGGAAATCCATGTCGCTTGCATAAAGCGCATTTCCCTTGTTCTTTATCGCTTCAAATCCCAGCAGGGCCGAAAAAGTATGCGATTCACCGAAAGTCGTCTGATAGTCCAGCAGGTTGTTGACCGTCCAATTTGCTATGTGTTCTGTGCTGACACTCAGATTATTTACAGCGTTGATACGATTCATTGTTCCCCATGTACGGTCGAAGCGACGGGAGTCCGTATTCCGGAAATCAATACCGAAATTGGTCGTGAATTTGAGTTTTTCGGTCAGTTGTGCAATGAAATAGGTCCTGCCCAGAAAACTGTTGTCTTTCCGGTTGTTTTCGACATAATCGGCCATTCCGATAGGATTGTAGCCATCGCCAAGGAACGAATCGTAGATCTGGTTTCCGAAGTATTCGGCAGGGCGGTCAACATAGGTGCCATCATCGAATCGTATTGGTATAGCCGGATTGCGGAAAAAAGCATACCTGACGACACTCCCGCCATTGCCACCATATCCGTCGCCTGAGCTTCCAATGATATCGTTGTCGGAAAGACCTGTAAGCATGCTCAGCCCGACCGTGAGCCATTTCGTTGCTTTTGTGTTCACATTCAGCTTAGCTGTCCCCCGCGTGTAGCCCGTGTTTTGTATGATCCCTTTCTGGTCGAAGAACGAGACAGAGATCATGAAATCAGTCAGGTCATTACCGCCTGAAACGGAAAGTTCGTGGGAGTTGACCGGAGCTGCTCTCAGTAATTCCTTTACATAGTCTATGTCGTCAAAACGCGCCGCATCTTCGGAAGTGATCAGGGGGCGCTGCAGCGTCGGCGGCAGAAAGGCATTGTCGTTGGTGGCCGCTTCGTTGTAAATGGTGATGTAATCGGATGTGTTCACCATTTTTGTCAGCCCCGTTGCCTGCTGGAAGCCTGTCTGTCCGTGGTAGGCAATCCTGGTCTTTCCCTTGGATCCTGTTTTGGTGGTTATCAGAATCACGCCGTTGTTGGCCCGGGACCCATAGATGGCAGCCGCCGAAGCATCCTTGAGAACGGAAATATTTTCAATGTCACCCGGGGCCAGGATATTGAGTGCATCGGCCGTGGGTATTCCATCCACGATATAAAGGGGATCATTGCTCGAATTGATCGAACCTGCGCCACGGATCCTGACCGCCACTCCCTCACCGGGAGCACCCGTGTTCTGTGTGACCTGCACCCCTGCGGCCCTTCCCTGCAACGCCTGATCAACGGTAGCAACAGGCGTCCGGGTCAGCTCGGTATTGCTTACCTTGGTGACAGACCCCAGCACGTTGCTCTTTTTTGTGGTGCCATACCCGACAACGACCAGTTCGTCAAGTGCATAGGCCTCAGGTTGCAGGGGAACATCAATGACCGTCCGGGTTCCCGGAATGTGCTCCACCGTGGTGTACCCGATATAAGAATAAACAATTACGGATGAAGCGGTCAGCTGCGGCGATTCCAGACGGTAATGACCGTCAAGGTCGGTGACTGTCCCTGATGTGGTGCCTTTAATGCTTACCGTAACACCAATCAGGGTTTCATTGGTCTTGGCATCCGTTACGGTTCCTTCCACAACCATCTGGGCATAACTGAGCCCGGCTGCTGAAAGCATCACTACAATAAATAATAGTCGTTTCATTATGCTTGTTTTAAAAAATTTTATGATCTTCAGATTATTCTTTGCTTAATGGTATCCTATCACCATATTACCGGCCTTTAATTTTGTGCCGTCTGTCTTAAGCCGCAGTCCTGCCGGCAGGGCCACAACCAGCACAGCTTCACCGGATGGTATCTCAATGCCCGCAGTTCCCCTGGCATTTTTTGCAAGGTATTTTTTTGAAACAAGATCAAAAAGATCCAGACCATCCGCCGACGGATAGGTGACCGTTTTTGTTTCAGGATACGGATTGTAATACAAATGAACAGGGTATATGTTTGGGGCGTAAAAGTCAGTGACATTGCAATCGAGTGCCAGGATCCCTTCCACATCCGTGGTATGGACGATGGCGCCGAACACGCCCGCAATGGCTGTGCTGTAAAGGCTGAACATGGATTCCTCCGGCTGGCCGGCTACCCATTTTGGTCCATCCCCGAGGGAAACGGGGGAGATCCCTTTCAGTTCGGGCTTATTGTAATCATCCGTTTTGCGGATGCCTTCGTATCCAATGATGCCATGGGTGAGATCCTTTAATTCGGGGAGCCATTGATGTGCATCATCCACCTGATCAGGATAGAACAAGCGTGAGGCGTTGACCGCATTCAGCATATACTTTCCGATGGCCTTTGCATACTGTGGCTCGTATTTCACCATCGGCACCAGTGGCCAGGCCATTGCAACGGAATTCATAAAGAAACCAAACCCTCCGCCATCTGTGATACTGCCCTGAAGTCCGTGAACATCATAGTCGCCCCAGCGCTCAGCAATGACTCCCCAGCCCGTGCGTCCATCCTTTGCCTGGCATCCGTCGAAGGTCCAGTTCAGCAGTTTTGTGACGTCGTAACTGGTTCCCTGTTCCGCGTTGAGCCGTGCAGCAGCGTAGGCCCCGAAAGGTAGCAGGATTTCGTAGAACCGGCTTTCTTGTTGGCCCAACAAGGCCTCCGTTGCACTTTTGGCACCTTCCAGGTACCGTACGTCCCCGAATTGATGATAGGCTGAAAGCAACACCCAGGCGTGGCCGCCGGCAGCATCCTGCTGCCAGGGTATGTTGTTGCGCATCCCTTTCATCTGGGCATAATCGAAATAAGAGTAATCGTAATTTCCCTGCAGGACCGAATCCGCCCTGTAAAACTGATCGGCAACGGTCCGCTGAATATATTCCGTGTTCTCCACTCCGGGAAAGAGAGCAGCCACGCCATAATACAATACATTGGGATAAACATCATACCACCAGTCGCGTCCATAGCCGCCCCCCGCCAGGGCAACTTCCGGATTGGTGTTGTTCATCACAATGTTCCATCTGGTATCACTGTTGAAATAATTCTGGGCCATTTTTACAAAATTATGGCTGTGCTGGCTGGTTTTGTCGATCCCGAGCAATCCGGCGCTCAGCAACGCGCTGAGGGAATTAAGGGCTTCGTGGAATTCCCCGTTGTAATGCTCAGTGCCCTGACGTACATCTCCTATAACGGTGTAAAGTCCGAAAGTAACCTGGTCGAAATTGCGGCGGGCGCTGTCGAGCCAGATCAGCGGGGCAAAAGATGCGGTATCATTAAAATTGAATGCCAGGCTGTCAAATTGCAGTGCTTTCTTTTTCCAGTCGATGATCTTAAAGGGCTCAGGCATATCAGGCATCTGGTCAATGCGTGTGATGGAGGTTTGCGAAACGGGATTGCCCGGATCGTTTGTGCAGGAAACTGCCAGCGTTACGGCAATGATAAGAATGTAAAGAGCTGTGTTTTTCATTTTTCTGCCAGATAGGAGTGTTTCATGATGTTTTTAGCCAGAGGAATGGAGAGCATCTGTACTGTTGCCACGATGATGAGCGCATACCGGAGCGCAAAGGTTTCGGAGGCGTAAAAAGCCAGCAGGATAAACAGTCCCAGACCCAGTACCCTGCCGGCATATAACCCGAATTCGTGGTTCAGGATGTAAGCATACTGGTTCCGGTTTTCGCGTTTGGAGACAACATCAATGACTTTCAACATGATTGGATAATAGGCAAGGTCGTGCAGGGGCTGGAAGAAGACCTTGCACAGGACAAAGATCATCACGCCCGCCATCGAAAGCTCAATGCCGTTGACAATGGTGCCGATCAGGAAAATGGTGATGCCGACACCAAAAATGTAGATCCTGTGTTTGGGTTTGGCAAAGCGGCCCAGCAGGTAAAGGAGGATCGCCGTCAAGCCACCGCTGATTCCCTGGATAAGCCCCAGAGATCCTTCTTTGCCAACATATTTCATGATCAGCATGGCAGGGGCGGTGACAAGGAAACCCTGCACCAGCCCTTTCAGGGCAGCCAATAGGATCTGCTTGTTCCAGAGCCTGTCGAAACGGAAATAAAGAAAATCTTTCTGCACGGGATTCTCAAACTTGCCACGGGAAAGGGAGAAGCATGCCAGGATCGTTATGGCGCATACGATGAGGGTTACGATCTGATATCCATTGTAAATGTCAAATACCCTACCGAAAATCCGCAGCCCTTCCACCGAAGTCAGCAGTGCCCCAATCGCAAGCGGCACGCCGATATTTGAAACCGTAAAGAAAAAGGATTCAAGTCCGAAAAAATAGTTGCGGTTCTCATCCGTGGTGGTGCTCAAGGTCATCATGTAACGGTTGGTCCAGAAGAAGCCAGAGGCTGCCCCGATCAGCGTACCGGCTACAATCAGACCAGGCAGCTGAATATCTTTCACGAACATCATCCCGACCATCGACAGACCGCTCAGCAGGATCCCGAAGCTGTAGAGGTGGGCGACCTTGAAATTTTTAAGCAGGAATCCGTTGGTCAGGGAAGTGATGATGATGCCTGAGTACATCCCGACCTGAAAAATGGCAACATAGCTCGTGTCGTTGAAAGAACGCATGATATAGGCTGCCATGAAAATCTCGACAACAGGCAGCACCAGCGAGTACAGCATGTTGGTGATCAGCAGCACCCGCATGTTGCGCGGTTGTGAAAGGAAAAAGCGGTACTCGGAAGTCAGTTTCTTTATCATATACGTATTTTTAATTCCGGGGCAAGCCCCGGGAAGTTTATACAGTTACCCCTCCCCCGTCCCCTCCCCTGCTGGCAGGGGAGGGGTGCAGGGGTAGGGTACATTAAAGTAGGGCGGAAAGTAACTCAGCCTTTGAAAACCGCGCGCCGCAAATCACTTCGTCGCTGGCTCCATAGTATACATAGATGTCATCACCTTTTACATAGTGGCCATTCGTAAACACCACATTGCCAAAGAATCCGGTTTGTTCGTAAGCCTCGATGGGCTCCATGACAGGTTCGCTGCTCCGGGCGATCACGCGGGAGGGATCGTTAAGATCCAGCAGAAGCAGGCCAAGGCAATAACGGTGGTCGCTGTTGGCTCCGTGGTAGATTTCAAGCCATCCTTTTTCTGTTTGGATGGGAGCCCCGCCGGCGCCAACCCGCGCCGAATCCCAGCTGCCGGCCCGCGTGGTGGCAATGCACGTATGCCTTCCCCAGTGCATCAGGTCGGGCGATTCGGCCAGCCAGATGTAATTACCGCCCAGTTCGGGACTGCTCGGACGGTGCAGGGCGTAATACTTCCCGTTGATCTTTTCCTCGAAAATGGCACAATCCTTATTGTGGGGCGGGAAAATCATCCCTTCCCGCCTGAAGTCCTTCCAGTCGGTGGTCCTGATCAGGCCGACCCCAACCCCAAACTCAGAAACCTCGGTGAACGACAGGCTGAATCCATCCTTCATCGTGGCAACGCGACAGTCTTCGATGCCAAAAGTCTCAAGATTCCCCTGGCCGAAAATGGGCGGATAGCCCTCCGGCTCATAAAAATGAACACCATCTTCGCTGCAGACCAGGCGCAAATAGGAGAGGGTGGTGAGGTAGTCTTTCTTTTTGTAATTGATTACCCGTGGATCAGAAGCATCCAGGTCGGGATCATTTTTGTCGAAGTTCAGGATCTCGATTTTCCCCTGATCATTGTAAATGGGAAAACTGATCTTGCCTTCGATCTGTTTGGGCCTTTCAGCTACTCTCAGCAGCAGCCATATTTTTCCGTTGAATATAAATACCCCGGGATTGAGAAGGCAGACGATTTCCATGCCTTCAATGCCGGGCTTCAGATCCGAAGGACGCAGAAGCGGATTTGAGGGGAAGCGATGTGCAATATCCATTTTAAATATGTTTATGATTTACAAATATATAAATTACTTGATTACGACGCAAAACATTTCACAATTAAGGGAAGGCTGTAAGGTCGCGTTTAGCTGCTGCATCACTTCATTGAAATCCGATGCAAGCAGAAGCCAGGTGGGCGGATCCGGTTGGAATTCAGTGAATGAAACCAGAGGAGTTCATTCATCAGTCCTTCCCGCTCTCAAACCGCTCCCTCAAATAATGCCACATAAAACTTCTGTACGGATAGTTGTATTGCGACACCACTGCCTCCACATAGAACAGGGCAAACGACCGGTGCCGGCGGATGTAATTCATGAAGTGTCTTATGATGAAGGGATTGTAAAGGATCTTGTTCAGAAGATAGGCATCCCGGATATTTCTCCGAATTTTTCGTGTGTTCTGCAGATAGATGTCCCGGTATCTGCCATCGCCCGTCCGGATAGCTTTCTGTATGGAGTCAGCCGCTGCTTTGGCCGACAGGAAGGCAAAATAGATCCCCTCGCCGGTAACGGGATCGGTGTAACCGGCTGCATCACCAACCAGCAAAACATTCTGCCGCATTTTTTTCAATTTTACCTTTCGGCCCGACGGGATCAGCGCTCCCTGTATGGAATGAACCTCCTTCCGGATGATGTCCCTGAAAAAAGGACCGGAGATCCTCGTTCCTTTCTCTTCTTCCAGCGTCCCGACCGTGGTATGGTCTTTTTTGGGAAAGTCCCATCCATAACCGCCACGGACAAAGCCAAAGTAAATCTTCACCGTTTTTTCCGGCGAATCTTTGTCAGTGTGGCCTTCCATACAAAAGCAATGATCCAGCTCGATGGAATGCAGTTTGGCCAGCAGACTCCGGCACCCGTAGGCGCCGACAAGCACATCATAGTGGTAAATTCCTGTGTCCAGGTTTATCGTATTGGAGGCCAAATCAATATGGTGGGAACGAACGGTGGTGTTTTCGAACACGGTACCCCCCAGTCTCTGGTAGAGCTTAATCAGTCTGTCATCCAGGACGGTTCGTTCTGTCAAATAAAGAGGTATACGTGTTTTAAAACGGATGACAGGTTCGCCCCTGTAATAAAATTCCACAGAATCAGTTACCTCAACGACATATTCATCAGGTCCGATCTCCGGGCAATAATCTTTTAGCAAGTCCACCGTCTTTTTCGTCAGCAATCCGCCACATACTTTATTCCTGGGAAATGAGGCCTTATCGAAGATGCACGTGCTGATCCCCGCCCGCTGCAGCTCAATCCCGCAAACCGCCCCTGCCGGCCCGCCACCGATAATGATTACTGGAAATGATTTCATTTGTCAATTGCTGACTGCTGACTGCTGACTAAAGAACACATCTCACCCCTCCCCGGTCCATCTCCGCCACGCAGATATTACAGTGGTTGCATTCCGACACGCTTACCCTGCCATCCCTGATCTTTAGCAGGAAGTCCGGATCGTGGATCACAGCCCTGGCCAGGGCGATCAGGTCAAAGCCAGCTGTCATCGCCCGTTCAATCCCTTCCCTGGAGGATACTCCTCCAAGGTAAGCCAGCGGCATGGTCACGGCCTCCCGGATTTTGAGCGCCATTGGCATGAAGAAATTCTCCTCGAAAGCGAACCTGCGCATGATGAACTTGCCGAACAGCGCCATGGCCATCTTCTGCGCAACGTCCCGCTCGGCTTTGATCATCTCCCGCATCGGCACATCCCCCCGCATCAGGTAAAAGGGCGTAATGCTCGTAAATCCGCCGCTCAGCACCAGCGCATCCACGCCTGCCTTTTCCAGGGCCTTTGCAACCTCCACAGCATCATTGATCGTGAGCCCGTTCCGAAATCCGTCCTCAAGGTTGATCTTGCAGAAGATGGGGTAATCCTCTCCAACCGCACGGCGGACAGCTTCAACCACCTCCAGCGGAAACCGTAACCGGTTGGCCACTGAACCGCCATATTCATCCATTCTTTTGTTGATCCCCGGACTCAGGAACTGGCTCAACAGGTACCCATGTCCCATATGGATCTCCACAGCGTCCAGGCCGGCATTCCTGGATAATAGGGCAGCATTCGCAAACCGGTTCGCCAGGTAATGCATGTCCTCTTTGGTCATACTCCGCGAAAAAAAGATACCCCCCAGGATCCCGTAAAGGTTGATCCTCGCACTGGGAGCAAGTGACCGCTTGAAACGTAACTCCTGGTTCTTGGTGAAATAACCGCAGTGTGTGAGCTGCAGCATGACGGCACCTCCCTCTGCGTGAACAGCGGCTGACAGATCCAGCAGCGGAGGAACAGCACGGTCATCAATAAGAAGCTGCCTGCGGTTGGTCCGGCCTTCCGGACTCACCGCACCGTAAGCTACGGTGGTCAGACCAACTCCTCCCTGCGCCAGCCGGCGGTGATGCTCCACAAGCTGCGCTGTGGAGTACCCCTCTTCGGTCATCCCCTCAAAAGTGGCCGACTTAATGAAACGGTTGCGAAGCTCCAGTCCCCGGATGCGAATGGGAGTATATGCTTTTTCGAATGTATTTGTTGCCATGAAGTGTAAAAGATGTCCGGCAAAAATAAAATATTTACAGAAATGACCAGGATTTGCCTTTGAGTTGCAGGTCTAAAGGTCTGCAGGTCTACAGGTCTAAAGGTCTACAGGTCTGCAGGTCTAAAGGTCTGCAGGTCTGCAGGTCTACAGGTCTGCAGGTCTGCATAAGAACCCGAAGACCTGAGAACCCGAAGACCTGAGAACCCGAAGACCTGAGAACCCGAAGACCCGAGAACCCGAAGACCCGAGAACCCGAAGACCTGAGAACCTCTAATCGACGGAAGAAACTTCTGTCCCAAACATTTTTTGTTTATTTTTGTTAAACTGTCAGGATGAACTGATTGTAAAACGATCATAATGAAAAATCGAGCGATCATTTATTTCTTTCTTTTCGCCCTGGTCCTCTTCCTTGCTTTTCCGCTGGTGACACTTAGCCAGAATGTTGAACCAAAGGAAGTTAAGCTCCTCAAATATGACAGGAGCTCACTTTTCTCTTCCCACGACCTTATTGAAATGAAGCTATTCACGGATTTTAGGAGCATGTTCAGGGAAATCAGGACGAATGCGGATACGGTCAATCACGATGGCACCGCCGTCTATAAGAGGCCTGACGGATCCTGGGACACCCTGGGCGTTGAAATAAGGCCCAGAGGCAACTACCGCCGTGATCCCTCACATTGTGTATTTCCGCCGTTATCCGTGAAATTCAATAAAAAGCAATCCAAAAATACGCCTTTTGAGGACTTGAAACGCCTGAAACTGGTCACACATTGCAGCAATACGGAAAAGATATTCGAACAGTACGTCCTGCGTGAATACCTGGTGTACAGGATCTTTAACGTACTGACCGACACAGCTTTCCGGGTCAGGCTGGCAAGGATCACCTACGTTGACACGGAAGGGGAGATGGATACTTTGCAGCGATTCGCCTTTTTCATCGAAAACGATGACCAGATGGCGGAACGGGTAGGGGGGAAGGTCATTGAAGTAAAAAACATCCACCAGGACCGGACGGATCAAAAGCACACGGATCTTCTGGAGGTGTATATGTACCTGGTGGGCAATCCCGACTGGTCGGTTTCCGTTCAGCATAACGTAAAGATCATCCAGACCAGCCCGTTCCTCGAACCCATGGCCATTCCCTACGATTTTGATTACTGCGGCATTGTCAACACTTCCTACGCTGCACCGGCGGATGAGCTCGACATTGCCTCGGTCACCCAGCGTGTGTTTTTGGGTTTTTGCCGGACAAAAGAAGAGTTTAATGCGTGTTTCGACCTGTTCAGATCCAAAAAGGAAGAAATCTATGCACTTTACCGGGATCTTCCCTACCTGGATGAACGCAGCCTGAACTGGTCATTGAGCTACTTAGACAGGTTTTACGAGATCATTGATGATCCTAAACTTGTGCAGAAGGAATTTTTGAAGACCTGCTGGCCGCCGCGGTAATCAGTTGGCGGTTGACGGTTGACAGTCAGCATGAATAAAAATTCAATTACCCCGAAGGGGTTCAAGTATTGTAGTAGGCAGAAATACAAAAAATTCAATTACCCCGAAGGGGTTCAAGTATTGTAGTAGGCAGAAATACAAAA
>DAOQWY010000010.1:0-60461 GCA_035342335.1 Bacteroidales bacterium | reverse complement strand
AAATCAATTACCCCGAAGGGGTTCAAGTATTGTAGCGGTAGCATAAAATTCGTTCGTTGTTAATGCCCAGATTCATCATAATATTAATATTATCCATTTTATTCAGATCATTCGCCACCAGCCAGCCCGATGACCTGGAAAAGTCCCTTTTCAAGGCGATCAGGGATGGCGATACCGCTTCGGTGGGAGCCCTGATCGCTTCGGGTGTGGATATCAACGGATATTATGGCAAAAAAGCGGACAGGACCCTGCTGGATTTCGCAGTTGATGCTGAAGAATACGAAATGGTCCGTTTCCTGGTCAGACAAGGAGCTGATATTGAAAAACCATCCGGCGGCATCACGCCCTTAATGGAAGCTGCCATTAATAATGATCTTTTAATATCCAGGTATTTGCTTGATCAGGGAGCCAGCGTGGATCCCGTGGACAAAAATGGCAACACGGCCCTGTTCTATGCTGCCAAGTATGGCACCCTTCGTTTGAACAGGCTCCTGGTCCAGCGTGGCTCCGATGTGTCCCATAAGAATTGCCGGAAATGGATGCCCCACGATATGGCCTTTTCCAGCAATAAGGATACGATCGTCACCTACCTCAGGACAATGGTCGTAAAACGGGATTCAGCCTGCCGAATTCCTGACTTTGCAGATGGCCCCCACATCATCTGGGACAACCATACCCGGATTTTCATTGTCTACCTGGAGCGGGATAGCGCCATCAACCAGACACTTATGGTCGACCATATGATGGACATGCCCGACACTGCCCTGACATTCCAGGGATTTATGTTTGATACAGGCAGTTACACCCTTTATCGCAATCCGGTACATTACCCAAGTGAATTCGATCAGGTAGAGAAGATCTTTGTGGTTGGAGACATGCACGGACAATATGACTCCCTGGTCAGGGTACTCCAGGTGAGCAATGTCATCGACCAGGACCTGAACTGGTCCTGGGGAACCGGCCATCTGGTCTTTACCGGCGATATCTTTGACAGGGGAGACCAGGTGACGGAATGCCTTTGGCTGATCTATAAACTGGAACGCCAGGCCCTCAGCGCCGGTGGTTTTGTTCACTTCATCCTGGGGAATCATGAACTGATGAACCTGACCAACGACCTTTCCTATCAGTCCGCTAAGAATAATTTCTTTAGCCATTACTTCGATTTCAGTTATTTGCAGTTCTTTACACCCTCCACCGTACTGGGACAATGGCTTCGGTCGAAAAAAACCATGCTCAGAATCAATGATATATTGTTCACCCATGGAGGGATATCCTCACAGATGCTCGCAATGCACCTTGAACTTGACTCGGTGAACCATATGGTAAGGAGGTATTTGAACCTGGAATACGATAAACGTAACAGCGAAGCACTCGACCTGCTTTTATTTTCGTACGGGCCGTTCTGGTACAGGGGCTATTTCAAGAATGGACATCTGCCACCGGAAGCCACCCAGGAACAGATCGACAGGATACTGGCTTATTACGGTGTTTCGCACATGGTCATCGGTCACACCGACGTACCCTTCATCGCACCGATGTTTGACGGAAAAGTGTTCCCGATCGACATTCCCTTTCATCATCCTGATTATCATCAGCAAAGTTTGCTGATAGAAGGGGAGCGGTTTTACAGGGTATATCTGGATGGGAAAAAGGTGCTGCTGAAATGATAATTGTCAACTATCAATTATCAACTTTCCATTCTTCATGACCTACTTTGTCAAGTTATATGCTTCTGGCCTTTGAACCCTATTGACTTCGCTGTTTGTATTTTGTATTTTTACATTAAATTATCTTCAGGTGAATCATCACTTTTTGAAGGTTAGACATTTCTTGAAGTATTCATCCTAAAACCCTTGTACATGATGGCAACACTTCCTAAACTCTCGCTGACCGACTTCGATTCCAATGAGAACATCCTGCTTTACGAAAAATTTCTGAAAAATGAGATCGCCTGGCTTTTCAACGAACCGTATCCCCCTGAAGTCCTTTTTATTCCGCATGCCTACAATGGTAATTTTTACAATACCTATGTTCAGAGGGTTCGGGGAATATTCCGGGATCTGGGTATGAATGTAACGCTCATTACCGCGGGTGATCCGGTTCAATTGATTAGAAGTGCCTATGGTATTATCGTGGGAGGTGGTGATCTGTCGAGGTTGCTGACAGGTATTGCCGGTTATCTTGATGTTCTGAAAGAAAAAATCCAATCCGGCACTCCTTACCTGGGATGGAATGAGGGCAGTGTAGCCGCATCCCCTTATTATGTCGTTCCCTCCATCATTCCCGTCAGCCCCAGATGTATTGGCGCCATCGGTAAACAGATCTATTGTCATTATGTTGATACGACAGAGAACAGGATCGAGATCGAGAATTTTCTGATCAACCATGCTGGCGACACACCTCCGGTAACCGAGGTCGTCTGCACGAAAGTGACGCCCGGCGGATCAGGCATACGGCTGGAAGATGATGGATCAACATTGCTGGACAGCTGTATTCTGGGAACGGTTCCGCCTCTCCGGTTCATTTATTCAAAGGGAGTCATGCAGGTTCAATAATTGAATGCGAATGCGGATAAAATGCCTCCTGGGACTTGTTCCCGCACTTCTGATACCCCTGGCAGGCTTTTGCCAGGGCCAGCCGAATCCCGATCAGATCTTTGATACGGCCTACTCTATGATCGAACGGCAGAATTACAGGGAAGCGATCGAACAACTCAAGCTCTTCATTGAAGAAGAGAGAAAATTGGACGATCCTGACCAGGATAAGATCTCCGGTTGCCTGAATGATATCGGAACCTGTTACCATAAACTGAATGATTTCCAGGAAGCTATCCATTGGTATAACCAGGCGCTGACAGTGGACAGGGAGATGGGCAGCATCGTGAACATCTCCACCCGCTACAGCAATATTGGATTTGCAAACCGGAAACTGGGTATCTGGGACAGCGCCCTGGTCTATTACAAAAAAGCCCTGACGATCGATATTGAAATAGGGGATAGTGCTTCCATTGCCAAAACGCTCAACAACTTTGGCGCATTATACCAACAGATGGCTAAATATGACAGCACGATACACTATTTCCAGCGCTCGCTTGAAATAAAAAAGAACATTGGCGATTCATCTGGTATGGCGGTAACATTGAATAACATAGGCATGGTTTACAATAGCTGGCAGAAATACGACAAGGCAATTGAGTATTTCAACGAATCCATGCATCTCGATAGCCTGATCGGTGATAATCAGGACTTTGCACACCGGTTCAACAATATCGGAACATCCTACCACCGGAAAGGAGACTACAACAAAGCCATCGAATACTTTTCAAAAGCGTTGCAGCTTAGCCTGGACAGCCAGAACGAGGACATGGTCGCCAAACTGAATAACAACCTGGGCATGAGGTACCTCAAAAAGAAGGATTATGTTCAGGCGAGCAACTATATGAACAAGGCGCTGGAAAGCTACCGCAAATACGACCAGATAGCGGATATGGCGACTGTCCTGGGCAATTTGGCGGAAATAAGCTATGCTCTCGGCAATTACAACTCATCACTCGACTATCTTTCCAGGAGCAACGAACTGGCCGAAAGTCGTGACCTTCCTGAACTGGCCAAGAACAACTACCTGTTGTTCTCAGATATCTATTCTTCCATGGGTAACTACTCTGAAGCATTGAAGTATTATAAAAAACATATTGCCATTAAGGATACACTTTATTCAGAGGCCATTTATAAGCAAATAACTGATTTTGAGATCAAATATGAATCAGAAAAAAAGGATAAAGAGATCACGCTTTTAAAGCAAAAGGAAGAGATTCAGACATTGACCATTAAAAAGCAGCACATCCTTAGGAATTCGCTTTTTGGAGGCATTGCCCTTTCACTGGCCCTGGCTGCGGTGATCTTAACAAGCCTTTCGAGGCGCAGAAAGGATAACAGGATCATCGCCAGCGAGAAGGCCAAGACGGATAAACTGCTGCTCAATGTGCTTCCGGCCAGTATTGCCACTGACCTTAAGGAAAAAGGATTTACGGAACCGAAACTGTACGAGAATGTTACCGTGTGCTTTACGGATATGGTCGGATTTACGGAAAAAGCTACCACCATCGAGCCCAAATCCCTCATCGAAGAATTAAATGCCATCTTTACGGCTTTTGATACGATCGTTGAGAAAAACAATTGCGAACGCATCAAAACCATCGGAGATTCCTATATGGCCCTTTGTGGCTTGCCGGAACCCGATCCAAACCACGCTGAAAATATCATCCGCAGTGCAGTGGAAATGATCCAGTACATTGAGAAGAAGAACCTGGAATCAGACCTGGAATGGCAGATCAGGGTGGGAATACACTCGGGTGATGTGATTGCGGGCGTTGTGGGTATAAAAAAATATATTTACGACGTTTTCGGAGATACGATCAATACCGCTTCACGAATGGAAAATGCCAGCCTCCCAATGCGCATAAATGTTTCAGAAAGCACCTATCAGCTGGTGAAGGATAAATTTAAATTCGAAGAAAGGGGAGAGGCACCGGTGAAAGGAAAAGGAATGATGAAAATGTATTTCATTAAAGTGCAAGGAAATACACTATCCTGATTCATTCATAACATTAAGAACTTGCTGCTATGTTTTTGACAGGACGAAAGTCGTTCCGGATGATTTCCCATTTATCCGGATATTTCTCAAAAAGATCAAGTATTTTTTTTCGGTGCTTGTCCAGTGCGTCGGTGATGGCTGCAGCTGAAATGGGCCGCTCACAACATTGTCCCACATTTTTTCCAGTTAATTTTTTCTTTGATGTAACTACTTCTTTTGCAGCTGTTTCAAGCCTATCAAGTAAATAAATGGTTTTACTGTAACGATCTTCCGGATAGGACGATGGTTCTTCTTTTCGCTGCTCAGGAACATATGTTTCTGTATCCAGATGCCAGTCGTGGATGTAGCATAAATCCGATTTTAAACCCCGTTCAAGATACTCGGCAAACATCACCCCGTTTTTAATGATCGTTTTCAGGTACTTGATCTCACCGGCGTATTTTTGGATTTTTTCAATGGCAGAATCATGCAGCTTATACCTTCGATCAGATTCTCCCTGGAATTCTTCCAGGTAATTCTGGCAAAGACCTACAAGGCTCTGGCCATAATAATGCTTTGTCCGTTGGAGCTCTTCTTTCGACTGGATGAATGTGGATATCACTGATTTTGTTGTCTCTACCAGAGACTGTGTCGCCCTGGCATCGGTTTCGCTGATTCGAATGAAGGTCAGGATGAAATGATAGAGCAGGTAACCAATGATGCTCTTATAATCGGTTGACAAAGTTCGTGAGGTCAGATTAATCCCGAACATGCTCATGGATTCCTGAAAATAAAAGAACAGGATATCCTGTAGTCCATCGTACACGTTTGAAAAACGCAGGACAAGAACTGTTTTGTTCCGTTCCTCAAATAGTTCGACCTGCTTATTACCAATTGCTTTCAGATCATAAGGCAATTCCTGTCGCGTCAACCAGGCTGTCGGCGATTTACTCATCCGGGATTTCTGAATGAGAACTTTATTTTCACCGAGTGAAACAGGATCCACTTGTCCGGGGTAGGAGCGAGGCAGGGTACAGACAGAGGTGATGTCCTTTTCCTCTCTGTCATAATAAACGGCTACGATTTTTTCCATTCCCGGGAAGAAAAGATGTCCATTTTCCAGTATCCTGATAAACGGATTTTTTTGAAAAGAAAGTTCCCGCAACATTGGATGATCATTGATCTGGCAACAAAATTAATTCAATTATTAAGCAAAATCAATTTTTTTAAGAAAATTATTAAGCAATACTTAAATCAATTGCTTAAAAATAATTAAGTAAGCTTAAAAATTTCGTTAAGTTTTCTGGAATTGCTTAATTCTATTGAAGATTCGTGCTGAGTGAGTTAATATTGCATACTTGTTTACAAGGGAATGATTTTCTCCGGTTCATCAAATACGAATTAAGTAACTGCTTAAAAAGCCATTTAGTAATGATCCCTATAGAAGTGTCCTATTTAAGAACCATTTTCAGCAAGTCGGGTCAGGGGAGATATTTTGCGAAATTACCAGCAAACTGCAGGGAATTATTAGCTTACCTTTCCATCCATTTTTTTATGGATCGTTTAACAGACGTGATCATCACCACAAGACGGCCTGCATTAATCTCTGCGGGCAATACCATTAGCTGGGATTTGCGGAATGATCCCGCAGTGGACATAAATCCGGATCTTAGCGAAGATATTTCAATCAATACTTTAAATAATTTATATAGTAAACTGTCAGTCAGTAAAATAATAAGAAATATTTTTCTAAGTTATTATGCCGGAGAAATTGAAATTTCCGAGCAGGGTCCAGCAGGACCATCAGGAGAAGCGAACCAATTTAACCATTTACAACTGAGCGATGCGCCTACTTTAGATTTGACAAGGGATTGCTGGTTGTATGACGGTCCGGAAACAGGAGCAGAGAAATCCGAAGGTGAGACTTGTGTCATTGAAGATGCAGTGAGCCAATGCATTCCTGTCCCAACGAAAAGGTCGGGCGGCTTTCAGAACCTAAAAAAGCACTTACAGTTCCATAAGATGAACAGGTGGATCTATTTCCTGTTTCATCCTTACTATGACCGGATATCTCCGCCAGGATTCGTTTATTATTATGATGTGAACTTCCCGTGTTTGAAACAGGACCCTGGTATTCGGGCAGGGCCTTCGTAAAGGATGGTTTCTGCGTTGTTGCGGTGTTAAAGTATCAAGGGAATGAGCGCTTTTCTTTCTGCTGGATAATCTGTAAATGTTCGTTTATACCACCGGTGATGATCCAGTGCCCGAGGGACAAGGTTAAATAATGTCCAGAGCAGGAACGACAGGGTGGGAAGGCACCAGGTCATCAGGGCAAAACCACCCCATTCGAGGATCTCTCCAAAGAAATTCGGGCAGGAGACATAACTGAACAAACCGCCATAGGGGATAAAATACCCACTGTTACCACCATTGCGCAGCCGCAAAAGTGTCTGGTCTGAGCGAACGTTGATGAGCATTCCTGAGAAGAAAAGCAGAATCCCGAATATGAAGCGGGGATCCAGCAGCCAGGATATTTCGTAGGCGGGGGAGAGGTAACCGAACCAGTAACCATTGATGAATCCATTCATAATATTGAAACAAAAAGCCATCAGCATGATGGAAACTGGCATTTTCTTACCCTTGGTCTTTGTCCTGAAGGGATAAATGAACACCCGGTTAATGTAGTGAAGCAGAAACAGGGAGAAGAACAACCAGGTAAGGGGAGATTTATGAGCGGGTCCTGCAATGACCAGCCCAGCAAATAGCGCAAGTACCGGAGCTTCCATGATGATCCATCCTGCCCGGTTGCTGATCAGGGGTCCCCAGCCTTTTTTCGTATGCCGGCCATAGGGTGCAGTTATGCTGAGAGTGAACGGGAAAATGAGCAATCCGGCAACGATCCACCAGATTACGACGGTATTGAAGGTTGATAATGGGATCATTGGGAGCAATTCCATTGTTTGTAAATTTCAGTCCTATTTTAGATTCCAGGCGCGCTTCTGCCAGGTGAACGTGTCGACCAGCGTTTCCTTGAGTGGCCGAGGTGTGAACCCGAGCTCTTTTCTGGCTTTGTCATTTTTGATGTTAGGATTGCACTCTTTCAGGATCGTAAGTGACTCGGCTGTATAAAGGGGTGCCTCCTTCTTTAGCCTGGCATAGAGCTGGATGAAGGGCAGACCCAGCCTGGCGACCTGTGTCGGGACGACACCTTTGGGTGTTCGGTGCGGCGAGATTTCCTGCACCATCAACGAAAGCTCTTTCAATGACCTATAGGTTCCCGACAGGAGATAGCTTTCACCTTTCCGGCCCATCCGGATCGCATTGATGGCTGCCTGAACAACGTCCCTGACATCCACCCAGTCGTAACCTCCGGGTACCAGCGTCGGTAAACTGCCCTCATAAATGTACCGTAAGGCCTGACCCAGGTAAGAATACCGGTAATCATACGGTCCTATGATTGCAGTTGGGTTAATAATCAATGCATTAAAGCCTTCTGTCTGAACTTTTTCTTTAATGATTCGTTCACCATCTGCCTTTGATTGATCATACAGGCCGTGGCTGTTGGTGACCAGTGAACGGTGTTCATCCAGGGGTTCATCCAGCGGGAAGGGATTTAGGGCATGGATGCTGCTGAAATGAATCAGCCTGGAAACGTGGTTCGACAGGCAAGCGTTCACGACATTCCTTGTACCTTCAACATTGGTCTTATAAACCAGATCCCTGTATTTCTTATCAATGGCAATGATTGCTGCCAGGTGAAAGACAACATCCACATCCCTGCACAGTTCATCCAGTGACCTGGTGTCAAGGACATTCCCTTTAACTGCAACATAATCCAGCCCTTCAAGACCCTTTTGATCTTCGTGGATGAGCAATTTCAACTGGTGTTTTCCACCATTCAATTCACGCACAAGGGTGGACCCTATGTGCCCGCTGGCTCCCGTAATGGCAATTCGCATCGTTGCTTAAAATTGGTCGGCAAGTTACAAAAGAATTAATAATAACTTTCTCTGAACAATTATTTATGAATGTTTGTTTAAAGTCTAAAGGAACGAAATCATCATGCGATTATTTAAAGTGTTTGTTTATATAATAGTTGTATTTATTTGTTATAATGAAAGTTATGCATTTATCAATCAAAGAGGAGATCATAGGATGAATCAAGTGAAGATGCCTGACGCCAACGTTGACACCATCACACTGGGAGCGGGTTGTTTCTGGTGTGTGGAAACCATCTATGAACAATTAAAAGGAGTATTTTCTGTTGAATCGGGCTATTCAGGAGGAACCACGATCCATCCCACGTATCGTGAAGTGTGTACGGGAGAGACGGGGCATGCAGAAGTCTGCCAGATCACCTATGATCCGTCCATCATCCGTTTTGAGGATATTCTGGAGGTTTTCTGGTCGATACACGACCCGACAACCCTGAACCGGCAGGGAGCTGATATTGGAACCCAGTACCGGTCCGTAATTTTTTACCATACAGATAACCAGCGGGAAATCGCTGAGGCGTTAAAAAAGAAACTGAATGGATCCGGGGAATTCAGGAATCCCATCGTGACTGAAATTGAACCGTTCGTCAGATTTTTCAGGGCTGAGGACTACCATCAGGATTATTTCAACAACAATCCTGCGGCTCCTTACTGCAATGTTGTCATTTCACCGAAAGTTGAAAAATTCCAGAAAATGTTCCGGGAGATGATCAAATAGTGACAAGGTCATATTCTGCATTAGATGCAAGTCTTTCTGAGATACTTTTCAACTTGCATAAAAGGCCTATAATAGATATTATGTTAACTAATGTTGTTTAAAGAAAAGAGGATGCTATCCCCCTTTCTTTATTGATCAGTTTTCAACGGTGCTGATACCCTTTTCTTTTACCAGGATAAAACCGTAGCGAAATACCTGCTTAATGGAAGATGATTACTCCTGAAGCTTGGCATCCACATCCTTCAGTTTTTCATACATTCCCAGGCGTGCGTAAATTTCTTTGAGTGAAATGAGTGCATTCTTGTCTTCCGGATTCAGCGATGCGGCTTTTTCAAGGTAAGGAATCGCTTTCAACAGCATTTGGTCGGCTTCCTTTTTCAGGGGATCATAACCAGGATCCCCCAGCGGCAAAGCATTCGCTTTTTCAACGATGGATGCAACCTTATTCACATAAAGTGCTCCCAGGTTGTAGTTGGCATCGTAGTAGACCGAATCCAGCCTGATGGCGTCAAGATAGGCTTTTTCCGCCATCAGGAACGATTCCTGACGAACAGTTTCAGATTTGGTCGTGTCGTCTGAAATAATGTTATACTGCACCCCTACCGCAAAATAAATGGTTGGATTGTCCTTAGTCTTCTCCAGGGCACGCTGCAAGTCCTTGATTGCCATTTCAGAGTTACCGTTGGCCAGGTAAAGATTGGTTTCAGAAATGATGATATTGAAGTCCTCCGGGAACATTTCCAATCCTTTGGCGCAAACCTCAAGCCCTTTGTCGTACTGCTTTAATCCTTTGTAAATATTGGCCACGGACGCATACAGGTTTGGTTCCTTGTACCCTGCGTCGATAAGCGACTGGTATAAATTCAGGGCTGTCGTTGTATCTCCTCCGTATTCAGCGGAAATCCCGCCATAATACGTTGACAACGTGTCAATTCCACCATAACTTTCATTGACTTCCTTTGCTGCCATGAATCCATCCCTAGCCTTGAGGTATTGTGTTTCTTCAAAGGCCCCCACCGCTTTGTTAAAGAATTGTTCTGCAATGATAAGGGTATTGATTTGAAGTTCGTTTTTGAACTCTTCCTTCGTATCCAGTTCCTTTGTTTTCTTGTAGGCATTATAGGCAATCTCCAGTGCATCCGGTGCAAGATTCTTGTAGGCTTCATCCGGGGACATATAAATATTCAAATATACATTGCCATAATAAAACAATGTTTTAGCCTTGTCCATGGTTGCCGGGTTCGTCATGGCAGCGTCGATGTTTTCCTTTGCTTTATCCAGCTTGCCATTCCGCAAATAATTGATGGCGCTTTGAACTTTGGCACTCTGCGCATCTGCAGAAAAATACCCCAGGATGGCCATCAGTACAAAGATTAGTCTTTTCATTTTTTAAATAGTTTTGGGTTTAATTATTCTTGATCAAGTTCGCCGTTCATTTCATTTAAATATTCCATTTCCAGGTCCTCTCCATCATCCATATCCAGGGGCACTGCCGTGACCGCTGCGATGGCATCTCCTTCGCGCAGATCGATCAGTTTGACACCCTGGGTCGCTCTCCCCATCACCCTGAGCCCTGCTACTGCCAGCCGGATTATCAGTCCCGACTGGTTGATGATCATAAGATCATCGTTGTTGGTAACATTCTTGATAGCGATGAGCTGACCGGTTTTGGATGTGATATTGATCGTTTTTACACCTTTGCCTCCTCTGTTTGTTACCCGGTAGTCTTCGAGTTTGGAACGTTTACCGTACCCATTTTCAGAAACCACCAGAATATCGTAGGTGCCGTTTTCAACACAAATCATACCAACCACCGCATCGTCGGTTCCAGTGAGGGTAATGCCGCGTACACCCGATGCATTTCGCCCCATCGGCCTCACTGTTTTTTCGTGGAACCTTATGGCCCGGCCCGATTTTAGGGCAACAAGCACTTCATTGTTACCGTTGGTAAGCCTGGCTTCCAAAAGTTGATCGTCATCCTTAATGCTGATGGCATTGATTCCCGATGTTCTCGGCCTTGAATAGGCTTCGAGGGAGGTCTTTTTGATCGTACCTTTTTTTGTAGCCAGGATGATGTAGTTATTTTCGATGTAGGTCTGGTCCTTCAGATCTTTGATATTGATGAAGGCCCGTATCTTGTCATCCTGCGCAATACTGAGCAGGTTCTGAACAGCCCTGCCTTTCGATGACTTTGTACCTTCGGGTATTTCGTAGGTTCTGAGCCAGTGGCATCGTCCCTTTTCGGTGAAAAAGAGCATGTAATTGTGTGCAGAGGCAACGAACATATACTCAAGAAAATCATCTCCCCGGAGTTCTGAGCCCTTTGCTCCTTTTCCTCCCCTGTGTTGCACCTTGTATTCCGACAAAGAGGTTCGTTTGATGTAACCCATCCGGGAAATGGTGATTACAAAATCAGTGTCGTCGATGGTATCCTCAATGCGAAAGTCCAACGCCGAATGTTCGACGGTTGTCCTGGACGGATCACCGTATTTTTCCTTTACTTCGAGCAATTCTTTTTTGATGATCTCCATCCTGATGTTTACATCTGCAAGGACATCCTTCAGGTACTGGATCAACTTCAACAGCTCCTCATATTCCTGCCGGATCTTATCCCTTTCCAGTCCGGTCAGTCGCTGAAGGCGCATATCCAGAATCGCTTTCGCCTGTATCTCCGACAGTTGAAACGTTTCCATCAGGCCGGTACGGGCTTCATCCGGTGTGCGTGAATTCCTGATCAGCGTGATCACTTCGTCGAGGTGATCAAGGGCAATGAGCAGTCCCTCAAGTATATGGGCTTTCTTCTCCGCTTCTTTTAGATCAAATTCGGTTCTGCGAATCACGACCTGGTGGCGGTGTTCAACGAAGTATTTGATAAGCTGCTTGAGGTTGAGCAACTTAGGACGACCGTTGACCAGTGCTATATTATTGACGTTGAACGAAGTTTGTAACGAGGTCAGTTGATAGAGCTTATTGAGAACAACGTTTGGATTGGCATCTCTTTTCAGCTCATAGACGATCCGCAAACCATTCCTGTCGGATTCATCCCTGATATCAGCGATGCCATCAATTTTTTTATCGTTGATCAGGTCGGCCGTTTTCTTGATCATTTCGGCCTTGTTGACCATGTAAGGAATTGAAAAAGCGATGATGGATACCCTTCCGTGGTCGTCTTCCTCAAATTTGGTCTCGCCTCTCAAGAGGATCCGTCCCCTCCCTGTTTCAAACGCATCGAGAATGCCGTCGGAACCATAGATCACACCTCCCGTTGGAAAATCAGGTCCTTTGATGTACTTCATCAGTTCCTGGATCGTGATGTCATTATCGTCAATATAAGCGATGGTGCCATCAACGACCTCGGCAAGGTTATGCGGAGGCATATTGGTCGCCATTCCGACCGCGATGCCTGAAGCTCCGTTGACCAGCAGATTAGGAATTTTGGAAGGCAGCACCGTAGGTTCCTTGAGGCTATCGTCGAAATTGAGCTGCATATCAACCGTTTCCTTGTCGATGTCCTCAAGCATTTCTTCGGCGATCTTCTTAAGGCGCGCTTCCGTGTATCGCATGGCTGCCGGGCTATCCCCGTCGATGGAACCGAAATTACCCTGACCATCCACCATGGGGTACCGCAATGACCAATCCTGTGCCATTCGCACCATGGCATCATAGACGGAAGAGTCCCCGTGGGGATGATATTTTCCAAGCACCTCCCCTACGATCCTGGCAGATTTCTTATAGGGACGATTTGACAGGACTCCCAGCTCCAGCATACCGTATAAAACACGGCGGTGAACGGGTTTCAGACCATCCCTGACATCGGGTAACGCACGCGAGACAATGACTGACATCGAATAATCGATGTAAGCCGATTTCATCTGGTTTTCAATATTGACACTGACTATCTTTTCTCCTTCTGGCATTTTCTCTTTATGGCTTTTTTTGTGTGGCGAAGGTACGTTTTTTTTGCATTCAAGGCCTTGCAGACAGCACTTTTTATATGAACACGATTGTGTTGATAATAATAGAGTTCAGCGAATTTTTAACTTCCATTTCGATGTAATTTTGAAGCAAACGGACGCGGGCTGAATATCGTAAAAAGTTTCTGTCATTGCCACGCCAAACCTTTTGAACAGTTGTTTGTTTAGTGATAGTGTCCTTCTGCTGGAATGATTTTTGATCAGAGGTCCTCTGATCTGATTTTTTCCAACAGGGAGAAACAGTGTTCCCAATTTTTTGTACTTTTATACCGATGGAAGCAAAGTTCTCGCAACGGGTGAAAGATGTCCTGACCTACAGCAGGGAGGAAGCCCTACGTCTTGGTAATGAATATATTGGGGTTGAGCATCTGCTTTTGGGTATGATCAGGGATGGAGCCGGATTGGCCATACAGATCCTGAATTACCTCGGAGCTGATATCAACGAGGCAAGGTATCGCATTGAACAGGCCATCATCAATAAAGGAACCCGTACCACTACGAATGACAATTTGCCTCTCATCAAACAGGCAGAGCGTGCCCTGAAGCTGACCTATCTCGAAGCCAGGATCTTTCAGAGTGATACGATCGGCACAGAGCATCTGCTGCTGGCCATCCTTAAAGATGAAGATAACCTTGTCAGCAAGACGCTGCGGAGATATGGCATTGATTATGAGTCTGTAAAAAGCGAAATAAAAGCAACCATTTCAGATAAGGAAACCCCCTCCCCTCTTGAGCCCACCGATGAGTTGCCCGGAAGCACGGCTGATGATGATCAGGAGGAAGGCGGAAGGGGATTCAGCAGCAGCTCGAAGAAAGCTTCGGATTCAAAGTCAAAAACCCCGGTCCTGGACAACTTTGGCAGGGACATCACCAAGGCTGCCGAGGAAGGCCGGCTTGATCCCATTGTCGGAAGGGAACGGGAACTGGAACGAATCGCCCAGATCTTAAGCCGAAGAAAAAAGAATAATCCCATCCTGATCGGGGAACCGGGTGTCGGCAAATCTGCCATTGCCGAGGGACTTGCCCTTCGGATCATTGAGCGTAAGGTATCCCGTGCCCTTTTCAACAAGCGAATCTTCACACTGGATCTGGCTTCACTTGTTGCGGGAACAAAATACAGAGGCCAGTTTGAGGAAAGAATGAAAGCTGTGCTGAACGAACTGGAAAAGAACAGGGACATCATTCTTTTCATCGATGAGATCCACACGATTGTGGGTGCCGGAAACGCCTCAGGCTCACTGGATGCCTCCAACATGTTCAAACCTGCCCTTTCACGCGGTGAGATACAGTGTATCGGAGCTACGACCCTGGATGAATACCGTCAGTACATTGAGAAAGATGGAGCACTGGAGCGCCGCTTTCAGAAAATCCTCGTTGATCCCACCTCGCCGGAGGAAACGGTTGAGATACTGAAGAACATCAAGGAAAAATACGAAGACCACCACCTGGTCAAATATGACGCGGAAGCGATCAAGGCCTGTGTTTCATTGACCACGCGCTATATTACCGACCGCTACCTTCCCGATAAGGCAATCGATGCGCTGGATGAAGCAGGTTCCAGGGTGCATATCATCAACATCAACGTCCCCAAAGAGATCATTGACATTGAAAATTCCATTGAGGAAAGCCGGAAGAAAAAGACCAAGGCCATCAACAGCCAGAAGTTTGAAGAAGCGGCTGAATACAGGGACATTGAGCGAAAGCTTCAGGAACAGCTTGATAATGAGAAAAAGAAGTGGGAAGAGGAATCAAAGATCCAGCGACAAACCGTGACAGCCGAAAATGTTGCCGAAGTGGTAGCCATGATGACGGGGATACCTGTACAGCGAATCGCACAGAATGAAAGCAACAGGCTCATCAGGATGGAGGAAGAACTGGAGCATACGGTCATTGGCCAAAATGAAGCCATTAACAAGGTCGTGCGTGCCATCCGGAGAAACCGTGCGGGGTTGAAAGATCCAAACAAACCCATCGGCACGTTTATCTTCCTTGGTCCCACAGGCGTTGGGAAAACGCATCTTGCCAAGGTATTGGCGGAATACCTCTTCGACTCCGTGGAAGCGCTGGTCAGGATCGACATGAGCGAGTTTATGGAGAAATTTGCTGTCTCCCGTCTTGTGGGAGCTCCTCCGGGATACGTCGGATACGAGGAAGGTGGACAGCTGACCGAAAAGGTAAGGAGAAAACCCTACTCCATCGTTCTGCTTGATGAAATTGAAAAGGCCCATCCCGATATTTTCCATCTGTTGCTGCAGGTGCTTGATGACGGCGTTTTAACGGACAGTTTCGGGAGAAGGGTCGACTTTAAAAACACCATTGTCATCATGACCTCCAACATTGGAAGCAGGCAGCTGAAGGATTTCGGGCAAGGTGTTGGATTTTCAACCTCTGCACGTAAGTCGGCCAGCGTTGATTATACAAAAAGTGTCATTGAAAACGCTTTAAAGAAGACTTTTGCACCTGAATTCCTGAACCGCATTGATGATGTGGTCATTTTCAACCCACTTGAGCGTGACGACATCCATAAGATCATCGACATTGAGCTGGCTCAGCTTTTTAAACGGGTGGAAGCCCTGGGCTATACCATCACGGTCTCCCAGAAAGCAAAGGATTTCATCGTTGACAAAGGCTGGGATGCTCAGTTTGGTGCCCGCCCCCTGAAACGGGCCATTCAGAAATATGTGGAAGATCCGCTTGCTGAAGAACTGATCAAAACCGAATTCATCCAGGGTGATTCCATTCTGGTTGATCTGAATTCAACCGGGGAGGAGATCAACATCACCATTATCAGGCAGACTGAAAAAGCAGAAAAAGCCTGATCATTTTCAAATCTTAATTGCTGGGTCATGGGAGTTAAAAAAAGGTTATCCGGAGGCGAATTCCTTATCCATGAGACAAAGGAATCAGAGGTCTTCATTCCTGAAGAATTTGACGAGGAACAACGGATGATCCGCCAGACGTGTGAGGATTTCCTTCAAACGGAAGTCTATCCCATTCTTGACAGGATTGACAGCCAGGAGGAAGGCCTGATGCGAAGCCTGTTGCATAAAGCTGGGGATCTGGGCCTGCTGGGCATTTCTGTACACGAACAATACGGCGGCTTTGAGCAGTCTTTTGTCACCTCGATGCTGGCCAGTGAATCCATGGGATCCGGGTATTCATTTTCAGTGGCCTATTCGGCGCATACCGGCATAGGTACCCTTCCCATCCTTTACTACGGGACCGACGAACAAAAAGAGCGGTACCTTCCCAGGCTCGTTTCGGGTGAATGGGCTGCAGCGTATTGCCTGACCGAGCCCAATGCCGGGTCGGATGCCAATGCAGGCAAGTCGCGGGCAGTTTTGTCACCGGATGGAAGGCACTATATCCTCAACGGGCAGAAAATGTGGATAACCAACGGCGGATTTGCTGACATTCTGACCGTTTTTGCCAAGATAGGAACCGACAGGGTTCACAGTGCCTTCATAGTCGAGCGCAACTGGCCTGGCGTGGTCGTCCTGCCCGAAGAGAAAAAAATGGGCATAAAAGGATCCTCTACGGTTCAGATCTTTCTTAATGATGTCAAGGTACCGGTTGAAAATCTCCTGGGCCGCCAGGGTGAAGGATACCGCATTGCCCTGAACATTCTTCACATGGGCAGGATCAAACTGGGCGGGACCGTGCTGGGTGCCGCTAAAAGGGCCATCACCTTGTCGGTCAATTACGCCAGTGAGCGGAAACAGTTTGGACGACCGATCGGTTCGTTCGGTGCGATCAAGTATAAACTGGCTGAACAGGTGATCAAGACTTTTGTGACCGAATCAGCCGTTTACAGGGCAAGTCATAACGTTGATCAGGCGATTGATGAGTTGCTTGAATCCGGGATGCAGAAAGGCAAAGCATCCATCGAAGGGATCGCCCAATATGCCATTGAAGCTGCCATTTTGAAAGTATTTGGCTCTGAAGCACTTAACTATATTGTGGATGAAGCTGTCCAGATCTTCGGCGGTATGGGCTTTTCATCGGAGACCAATGTTGACAGGGCATACCGTGATTCCAGGATCAATCGCATCTTCGAGGGTACCAATGAAATCAACCGTTTGCTCGTTGCCGACACGACCATCAAAAAAGCACTTCGTTCAGGTTTTGATGTGGTGCGCTATGCCAATCATGTTGTGAAAGAATGGAAAGAGATCCGTGTGGACGATCCCACCAGGTTTCCTTACTATGAAGAGAAATTTTACTACATCAAGAATTTCAAGCGCATTGCCCTTTTCATGCTGGGTGCTGCTTCAAGGAAATTCCAGCGCGACCTGGCAGAGGAGCAGATGATCCTCTTCAACATATCCGACATCATCATGAATGTCTATGCGGCAGAATCCACCTTTTTACGCGTTCAGAAGCTTGAGAGGCTGAATGGTGAGGATGGGATCAGGCTATACAAGGATATTCTCGAAGTGACCATTTATGATGTGGCGCACCTGATCAGAAAAGCGGCTACCGATGCCGTGAATTCATTTGCCAGTGATAACGAACACCGGATCTGGATTGAAAGGATCAACCGTTTTACCACTGTACCGCCTGTCAACGTCAAGGAAGCCAGGCTGAGGATCGCTGACCGGCTTATAGAGGAGAACCGGTATTTCCTCTAAGCATTATTCTTTTAAGATACTTTTTGAAATAACGATGCGCTGTACCTGGTTCGTACCCTCGTAGATCTGGCAGAGTTTGGCATCGCGCATCATTTTCTCGACGTGATTTTCCCGTGAATATCCTTCTCCTCCCATCACCTGTACAGCATCGGTGGTAACCCTCATCGCGATGTCGGACGCATACATTTTTGACATGGCTGCGAGCTTCGAAGCCGAGCGTTTCCCTGCATCGTGGGCCCATGCCGCGTGCCAGGTCAAAGCGCGTGCCGCCTCGATTTCAGTGGCCATGTCGGCCAGCATGAATCCGATCGCCTGGTTGGCAGCGATGGGCTTGCCAAATTGGATACGTTTCTGTGCCCAGTCTTTGGCGATTTCATAAGCAGACCTGGCCACACCGATGCTGAGGGCAGCCACGCCGGTCCGGGTGCGATCAAACGTTTTCATCGCAATCAGGAATCCCCTGCCCTCTTCTCCCAGCAAATTCTCAGCAGGAACCTCTACATCGTTGTATTTAATTTCGTTCTGAACCGATGCTTTCTGTCCCATTTTGTCGAGCCTGCTGACAATTTCAACCCCGGGAAGATCAAGTGGAACAACGAACGCAGAAAGGCTGCGGCTTCCCTTTTCGGGATCAGTGATGGCAAATACGGTGTGGAACAAAGCAACCTCTCCATTCGTGATGAATCGTTTATGGCCGTTCAAAACATACTTATCTCCTTTCTTTGCGGCATACGAACTGATTGCCTGTACATCAGAACCAGCATTGGGCTCGGTGAGGCAGTATGCAGCAACGCCTTTTTCTTCGCAAATGCGGCTAAAAAATTTCTTTTTCTGTGCGTCACTGCCTGCCAGCAACAATGGCGTCAAAGCCAGGGTGTTGGCATCGATGCAGATGCCAATCCCAATGCAACCTGCTCCGAGCTCTTCTGACTGCAATGCGCTGGCCACCTGATCAAAACCATTTCCCCCGTATTCCTTTGGAATGGGACCATTGATGATCCCCTCATCGTATGCGGCTTTGATGATTTCCCACGGAAACTCAGCCAGGGCATCATATTTCAACCGGTTGGGAATGATCCAGCGATGGGTGAAATCGCGGTATTTTTCAACAATGGCTTGTTGCTCAGTTGATAACGAAAAATCTATCATAAAGACCTCCCTTATTGTTGATGAATGATTGGAAGTTGCATTGCACAAATATAATAAAAGAACAAGGTTTAACGTATCGTTTTTTATCATAACATAAAACCTGCCCCAGGTTTTTGTACTTTTGATCCAACAATTGACCTGATGGCGAGCAACAAAGATAAAACACCAGCCAAAAAGAAAAAATTCCTGGCACTCCCCAAGTACCCGGGAGGAAGCAGTGCTTTCAAACGCTTTCTTTCGGATAACCTGTCTTACCCGGATGAAGCGCTACAAAATAAAATTGAAGGAGACGTCTATGTAAAATTCAGGGTCAGTGACCTTGGGGTGGTCATTGAAGCACATATTGAGAAAGGCCTTGGTCACGGATGCGACGAAGAAGCATTGCGGGTTGTCCGCCTGCTCAGATATGAATCGGTAAAGAACAGGGGGATACGGGTTCAGTCAAGCATGAGGACGAAGATCCCTTTCCGCCTGAGCAAAACACGGCCAGCGGTTCAGGTTGTTTATGCCGCACCGGCCGTTGAGAAAAAAAACATCCCGGAGGAAAAAGTACCTGACAAGAAAAGCACCGTTTATTCCTATACGATCCACTATCCGAAAAAGACACCCGATGCCGGCCGGAAAGGGGACTAATCCACCTCCGGACATTCATCGCATTCCAGGCTTCTTGCATACATTCTCATCGCCCGAAGGCTCATACCCATGCTGGAGAAACCTCCGTCGTGATAGAGGTTTTGCATGGTCACTTTGTGCGTCAGGTCAGAAAAGAGCATTATGCAATAACCGGCACATTCTTCGGCTGAGGCATTGCCAAGCGGCGACATTCGGTCAGTGAAATCCATCAGCCCTTTTATGACACGTACACCACTTCCTGCTGTCGTCATGGTAGGTGACTGGGAAATGGTATTGACCCTGACTTTACGTTCGCGGCCGTAGATATAGCCAAAGCTCCGGCAAATCGATTCCAGGAGGGCTTTTGCATCGGCCATGTCGTTATAAGCATAAAGGGTTCTCTGTGCAGCGATGTAGGATAGAGCCACTACTGAACCCCACTCACGGATGGCGTCGAGCTTATAAGCTGTCTGAAGCATCTTATGGAAAGAGATTGCTGAAATGTCGAGCGTCTTCATAAAATAATCGTAATCCAGATCGGGATAGATCTTTTTCTTTCGGACATTCATCGACATCCCGATGGAATGCAGCACAAAGTCAACCTGCCCCCCGTGGACATCCAGGGATTTCCTGAACACATTTTCAATGTCCTGCTCACTGGTGGCGTCAGCCGGGATGATTTCAGCATTGCATTTTTCGGCAAGCTGTTCAATGGTTCCGAAACGCAGGGCGGCCGGTGTGTTGGATAGTGTAAACGTGGCGCCGGCTTCAAAAGCTTTTAAGGCTACCTGCCAGGCAATTGACTTTTCATCCAGGGCACCGAAAATGATCCCCTTTTTCCCGTTTAAGAGCTGGTTTGTCATGGTTGGTTTAACAGATAAGAATGGTTGGTTACAGGTTATGTTTCATCAATTCTTTCGCAGCCATGATGGCTGATTCAGTGACCTGCTGGTCACTGAGCATTTTGGCTATTTCAAGGATCCGCTCCTCTTTGGTCAGTTTTTTCAGAAAGGTCTGTGCTGCAAAAATGTCTGCTGTCTTGTATACCAGGTAATGGGCCTGGGCTTTGCCTGCAATCTGGGGAAGATGTGTAATAACGATCACCTGCATGAAACCTGACATTCGTTTAAGAATGGTTCCCATTTTACCGGCCACTTCCCCTGAAATTCCCATATCGATCTCATCAAAAATAATAGTTGGAAGCAGGTTTTTTTGTGCAAGGAGTGATTTAAGGCTCAGCATAAGCCTTGAGCGCTCACCCCCTGAAGCAATGCCTGAGATTTCCCTGACCTCCCCTCCCCTGTTGGCGTTGAACAAAAAAGCCACCTGGTCCCATCCATCTTTGGTCAGTGATTCGTTCCGGGTTTGTTCCACCACGAACCGGCCATCAGGCATGCCCAAATCCTGCAGCAGTCCGATCACCTCCTTTTCAAGGTCAGGGCAGATCTCACTCCGTTTGGAAGAAATCTCATCCGCCAGCCTTTTTAAAGTTTCTTCCATTGTATTAATTTCTTTTTCAAGGAGTTGAATTCGATCACTCCGTGATTGCCAGGAACGAATTTTTGCCTGTAAACTTTCCTTAAGATCAAGCAGTTCATCAATGGAACCCACTTGGTGCTTATGTTCCAGTTTATTGATCAGGTCGACCCTTTCGTTCAGAATCCTTATCCTTTCAGGATCGTAGTTGATTTTGGTTTCCAGCCGGTCGATCTCCAGAGCGATGTCTTTCATCTCAATGTTAATTTCGTTCAGGCGGTCGGTCAGGGATTGAAGATCCTGACAGAACCTGACCGATCTCATCAATGCGGCTGTTATCTCCCGGAGCTGGTCCAGGATCGTTTGGTCTCCATGCACCACTGCCTGAGCGGCAGTAAAAAGGCTGGATTTGATTTCTTCGGCATTGACCAGTACCTGCAATTCCTTCTCGATAGCCTCCTGTTCCCCTTTTTGAAGCTGTGCCTTTTCAAGTTCCTCAAAGATAAACTGATCGTACTCCATGCCGGATCTCGAACGTGCCTCATCCTGGGAGAGTCGTGCCAGTGCGGCCCTTTGCTGTACAAGCTGATCGAACTGCCGGCGATAAGCGGCAACCTGCTGGATGATCCCCGCATAATGATCAATGACGGTCAGCTGAAAACTGACGTCGTTCAATGTAAGGGTTTGGTATTGTGAGTGGATGTTGACCAGTTTTTCTCCCAGTTCCTTCAGGGTGGCCACGGTGACCGGCGTATCATTGATGAATGCCCTGGATGTCCCGTTTGGGCTGACCTCCCGCCGGAGAAGTGTGGTTTCGTTCCAGTCAAGGTCATTCTTCTGAAAAAAAGATTCCAGGGAATATGTCGTAATGCGAAAGGTGCCTTCAACGATGCATTTTTTATCTTTTTCATTCAGAAGGCTTGCATCGGCACGTTGTCCGAGAATCAACGAAAGTGCACCAAGCAGGATTGATTTACCAGCGCCTGTTTCCCCCGTTATGACCAGAAAACCACCGGACAAGTCAACATCCAGTTCCCTGATCAATGCATAATTCTTTATCGTGAGATGGGTAATCATCCTCGGTTATTTAGCAGCCAGCAAACAAAAATAAAAAGATTATTGCTCAGTTCGTCACTGCCCTTCAGTAGCAAATAATCGCTGATAGGTAGCCGAATTGGAAGGATCGATCTCTGTCAGGATATTCAGGGCCTTTGTTTTATCCATGGGAGAGGCCTCTTTGAAAATATTGCTGATTTCTTCACGTTTGGTTTCCAGAATGACCTGCACCAGGAAAAGTCCGGGTTTGACACGGTTTGCCTTTCGTAGATCTTCGAGGGATTCGGCGATGGTGCTTCTGCCCATCTCCAGATTTCCTGACATTACGTCCAATCCTCTCCTGTGGTATTTATACGAGAATTGCCGGATGGATGAATAGGAAGAGTTCAGCAGGTTTTCGACCAGCCAGTACCTGTTTCGCTGGTTCTCGAACGATTTCCATCCTTTCTCAATGGAGGATTGAGCTGAATTGACAATGCTTTGAGCTTTTTGAAAATACGGTGTTCCTCCGTTAGGAGAGAACGAGTCAAAATCCAGTCCCAGGATGATGTAGACATAATAGGCGAAAAGGGAGGTGATTGCTGAAGTGTATTGATTATCAGAATAATTCAATGTTTCTCCCATGTCGTACTTGAACCTTACATCTTTGTCGATGAAGTTAAACATGGGTGTTTCGTAAGAAGTTTGAAACACGGGTCTTCTGAAGACCACATTCAGGCGGCCTTCATATTCGCTTCCGCTGACCCTGTTGGAGAGGGAGAGCATAAAGGTACATTCAATTCTTTCTTCCGGGCTAAAGGAATAGTTGGTCCAGGTACGTTCGTTGACAAATTCATAGAGTGCAGATTGCAGTTCCTCAAAAATTCTGCGGTCGGTGCCTTCGAGTTCAGAAGCGGATACACTGATGGAAGCTTTGAATTCCTGCGTAAAGGCCTTAACATTGACCATTACAAGGAAGAAGACGATCATCTGTTTCACCAGGAGGGTTCTGATCATTTGGGTAAGATTTTATTTACTAACCAGTCGATGATATCTTTGGCAACTTCCTGCTTTGGTTTCATGGCGAAGGATTGTGGGCTGTGTTTCCGGTCGATGAGGGTGATTTTGTTTGTTTCGTATCCAAATCCGGCACCTTCATCTCTCAGAGAATTAAGAACGATCAGGTCAAGGTTTTTATTTTGCAGTTTTCCTTTTGCGTTGACCAGTTCATTATCCGTTTCCAGTGCAAATCCAACAAGAAATTGATGGGATTTTTTCCTATCGCCCATTGTTTTGAGGATATCCACAGTGGGCTCCAGGATAAGGGACAGGGAATCCCCGTCTTTTTTTATCTTCTCGCTGGCTTTTTTTGCCGGCCTGAAATCGGCCACCGCTGCCGACATGATCGCTATGGAACAAGCGGGAAAGTGTCGGAGGCACTCGTCGTACATTTCGTTTGCAGAAGTGACGTTGATCCTTTGAATGTTTGCATTGGTAACCATCAGGGTTGAAGGACCGGCCACCAGGATCACGGAAGCTCCTCGTGCAGCGGCTTCATGTGCCAGTGCAAATCCCATCGTACCCGTCGAGTGGTTTGCGATATACCTGACCGGGTCGATTGCTTCGTAGGTGGGCCCGGCAGAGATCAGCACAGTTTTTCCCCTGAGTTCGTTACGTACGCTAAAATATCGTTTAGCCACTTCCAGGATCCTGTCAGGTTCCTCCATCCTACCCTCTCCGCTTAAACCGCTTGCAAGTTCACCAACCTGGGGCTCAATCAGGGTGCAGCCCATGCTGATCAGTTTATGCAGGTTCATCTGAGTGGTCGGGTGCCTGTACATATCCAGGTCCATGGCGGGTGCAAAAAAGACAGGGCAGCGTGCAGAGAGGAACGCGGTGACCAGGAAGTTATCGGCGATGCCGTGGGCCATTTTGGCCATGGTATTTGCCGTGAGCGGGGCAATGATCATCAGATCCGCCCACAGTCCCAGGTCGACATGGCTGTTCCAGGAACCATCCCTTGCATCGAATGGATCACAGAGAACGGCATTTCTGGAAAGGGTGGACAGGGTCAGCGGAGTGATAAAATCGCGTGCTGAAGGTGTCATCATCACTTTAACCTCTGCGTTCTCCTTTACCAGTAACCTCACCAGATAAGCAGCCTTGTAGGCAGCTATGCTGCCGGTTACGCCGATCACTATCTTTTTACCTGTGAGCATGCTGATGAAACCGGTCTGTTTGTTAAGAAGTTTTTGGTTTTTTATCCTTTGCAGGATTTCGGTAGTAGATCTGATCATTGAGGAACTCGCTGACAGCGATCAGCGTGGGTTTTGGCAACCGTTCGTAGAACTTGGCGATTTCAATCTGTTCCCTGTTTTCAAAAACCTCCTCCAGGTTATCCGTTGGGGAGGCAAACTCGGCAATTTTCTTGCTCAGTTCCTCTTTCATTTCAAGAGCAATGGAATTCGCACGTTTTGACAAAATGGCAACTGATTCATAGATGTTACCGGTTTCTTCGTCAAAATCACGCATGTTTCTGGTGACCGTGGTAGAATCAGCTTTTGACTTTTTGTAATCCATAGGTTTTCCTGTTTAGTTTTTAACCTGTCTTCTGGAATTTTTACTAAAATTATTGATCTGTTTAAGATACTCGCTTTCCGGAAAAGTTGCAACAAAGGCGTCATATGCTTCGATCGCACTCTGGTGCCTCTCTAGTTTTTTTTCTGCAATGCTTTTCTCGGCATAAAAATAATGAGCCTTTGCCAGGCTGAACATGATCTCCTCCTTGTAATCTGTTCCCGGATAATCTTTCAGGACGTTATTCAGTGCTGTGATGGCTGCATTGTAGTTTTCCATTTTAAGGTAAAGCTTTGCAATCTCAATGGCTTTTTTCTCGAGCTTACTCCGCAACTGGTCAATGAGTTCGTTGCATTCAGTAATTCGGTCACTTTTCGGATAAAGGTCAATGAAAAGCTGTAGTTCATTGATTGCCTCCAGTGTATTGGTCTGGTCCAGCGAATAAGTGGGTGACAGTTTATATTTGCAATTTGCGCTCATGAACTGGCATTCTTCGGCGTACCTGCTGGTAGGAAAATTCTTGGCAAACCGTTTGAAATAGTGGCTGGCCAGTTCGTAATCCCTTTGGTGGTAGTGGCAGTATGCGTAATAGTAGTTCAGATCTTCCGCTTTTTCGCTACCCCGGTAGAAGGGCAGCACGGTTTCAAAAAGTTCCAGTGCCCTGTAATAATCACCCTGGTTATAGTAGATGACCGCCATTTCATAACGTTCACCATAATCAGGATTTTTCAGCAATTTCTGGTAATTACTGCACGAACTGATGATCAGAACAAAGCAAATAAAAAAGAAGGCTTTCGGGCTGTTTCGGATCATGGCCGCAAAAATACAACAATTCAGAATATGAATAACGGGTGACGGCCTGTAATATTATCCTGCCTTGATTTCGGTCACCCCATCGCCGACATCGGCCACATAGAATGAAGGGATGAGACCTGTTTTTTTAAGGTATTTCTCTCCTGCTTCGTTTTGGAAGTGGGCTATCTGATCCTGTTGAACGATGCTTACCGTGCAGCCGCCGAATCCCGCCCCGGTCATCCGGCTGCCGACGACGCCCGGAATTTGCCGGGCTGCCTCCACCATGGAATCCAGTTCAAAGCCAGTCACTTCATAATCGTACCGGAGCGATTCGTGTGATTGATTCATCAGGGCGCCCAGTGCTAAAAGATCGCTCTGGCGCATGGCCATGACGGCAAGAATGACCCGGTTGTTTTCAGAGATCACATGCTGGGCCCTCTTACGGATGGTCTCCTCCGGGATCTCATGCTGGTATTTCTCAAATTCAGAGCGTGTTACCTGTCCAAGGTTGCGGATATCCAGAAACTTCCTGAGATATCCGACAGCTTGGCTACATTCGCTGACCCGTTCGTTGTACTTAGAGTCGGCCAGTGCACGTTTTTTATTGGTGTTGGAGATCACTAACCTGCAGCCGTTCAGGTCAAGGGGGATCAGCTGGTGCTCAATTTTATCGCAGTCCAGGAAAATTGCGTGATCTTTTTTGCCATTTCCGACAGCGTATTGGTCCATAATACCGCAGTTGACCCCCACAAAATCGTTTTCCGCTTTCCGTGATGCCTTGATGAGGCTGAGCATATCCCATTCCAGGCCATAAAGCTCATTCACGGCGAACGCCGTCACCATTTCGATGGAAGCCGACGAGGATAAGCCTGCGCCATTAGGAATATCTCCCTGATAGATCATATCCATGCCTCGGATCTCCGTGATGGTGTGCCTGAACTGCCGGATCACGCCCAGTGGATAATTCACCCATTCCTGTCCCCTTTTGACGGATGCATCGGAGAGGGGAATGTCGATGGAAAAGGGAAAATTCAGGGAGGCGAGGCGTATCCGTCCGAGGTTGTTGAAGCGGATCAGGAGAAGCGTACCGTATTGCAGGGCACACGGCAGAACGTACCCGCCATTGTAATCAGTATGTTCACCAATCAGGTTGACGCGGCCGGGGGCGAAAAAGATACGGATATCCTTTTCGCCAGGTCCGAACCGGGATTCAAAATGCTGATGAAGGTCCTTGATCCTTTTTTGCATGGATGAGCGCTTATTCCTTGGTAATTTCAAGGAGCTCAACATCAAATATCAATGCCATGTTGGGTTCAATGTGCTGTCCCCTTTGCTGATTCTTATAGGCCAGGTCAGAGGGAATGTACAGTGTCCATTTGGAACCGACTGGCATTAACTGAAGGGCCTCCGTCCAACCTCTGATAACGCCGTTCACTTTAAAGGAAGCCGGTTGTCCCCTATCAATGGAGCTGTCGAATACGGTTCCATTGATCAAGGTTCCCTTGTAATGAACGGTGACCATATCATCTGGTCCAGGTCTTTCACCTGTACCCATGGTGATCACCTTATACTGCAATCCACTGGGCAGTGTGATCACGCCATCCTTTTTGCTGTTTTGCTCAAGAAACCGCTGACTTTCAATTTTGTTCTTTTCTTCCTTTGTGGCACGTTCCTGCTTTGCCTTTTCCTGTTCAGCCTGATGTTCTTCCTTGGTTTGTACCTTCAGTATCTGGATGTCGTACAGCAAAGTTGAGAAGGGAGGAATGATGTCACCTCTGCCCGCCGATCCAAAAGCCAGACCCGACGGAACAATCAGGGAGGCCCTGCCGCCTTCGCTCATCAAAGACAGAGCTTCAGTAACTCCTTGGTTTTCAAATATTTTTCCAAATTCAAACGATGAGGGTTCTCCTTCAAAGGAGGAGTAAATGGGTACCTTATCCAGCAAGGAAAGTGCAAAATTGATCTTCACCCACTCTCCTTCCTTAGGTTTTTTGCCGTTTCCCGGAGCAGTTTCCGTATAATAAAGCCCGCTTGCGGTAGGTACCAACTGAAGGTTGTTTGCCTGGAGGTAACTTTGAAGTTTATCGGATTCTTCCCTGGCTTTTTGCTCGTTCTTCATTTGTTCTGCCTGCTGGTATTCTTCCCTGGTTTGCACATCCTGCATCTTTATGTCAAAGAACAGGGCACCTGTACTGTCAATGAAGTCGGGAAGATAGCGGGCACCTGCCGTTACGAGGAAAAAAGAGTCAGCAGCTATGATGAACGTTGCACTGTCGCCTTTCGACATCATGGACATTGCCTCGTAAATATCACCGCTGTATTGCGAAGGTGACAACGTCATGATCATGGGGCGGGGATTTAAGTGACTGTCAAATAAGTTACTGTCTTCTGTCCCATAACGCATAACGACCGTCATAAGATCATTCAGCTGCGGTTTATTCGTGTCGCCTGAACGAACGTGGAACTTATAATAGATGCCGCTGTCCGTCGCTTTATATCCTCTGTAAGGCGATTGATTACAGCCTGCCCAGAGTATGAGCATTGCTGATAAAAGCACTGTTGGGAAAAAGAAAATTCTTTTCATTTTGGTATTTTTTAACATAAATATTAATTGGACTCAGTTAAATATCATTCACTTCCAAAAGATAAACATCGTAAACCAAGGTTGCTTTTTGCGGGATGGATTGATGGTCGCCTATCAATCCAAAAGCGAGGTGCGAAGGTAATATAAATTTTGCTTTATCTCCCACATGCATCATTCGTACGCCCTCATCCAGCCCTGCTTCAATTTGACCTTTACCAACGATGAATTCTTTTCTAACGGCCGTATAGCAAGTGTCTCCGTTCAGCAAAACCACAGAATAATGGATGGTCGCCTTATTGCGTTCCCGGGCTGCGGACCCCGCGCCTGCTGAATAGATCATATAGCGAAGTCCTGTGCCCGTCTTTTTCATATCCCATTCATAACGTTTGATGAATTCATTGATCAATTCGTCTTCTTCCCTGACCAGCTTTTCATTCACAGTGATCAGCCGCTCTTTGTAATTATTTTGTGATGTTTGTGGTTCAGGCGACTTGTGCTGACGATTGCAATTTATTGTCAACACTGCACCCAGGAATCCCGTCAAGATAAGTGTTGGTCTCACGTACCGGAAGAAGCGCATACAGCGAGTGCTAATAGTTCAACTGATCTTTCAGAAGAGGCAAAAGGCCATGGATCTTTTCCAGTGTTTGCTCCATGTTCGCATAGGAATTTCCCCCTGCTGCATTTTTGTGTCCGCCCCCGTTAAAGTATTGACGTGCAAGATCATTCACAGAGAATTTTCCTTTGGATCGCAGCGACAGCCGGATATACTTTTCCCTTTCAATCAGTAAAATGGCCAGGTTGATGCCCTTGATGGACAATGCATAATTAACGATCCCTTCCGTATCACCGATCTGATGCCTGAATTGTCTCAGTTCTTTTTTGGTGAGACTGATATAAGCTGTGTGGTAGTTGCCAAGAACTTTTAATTTCTCACTCAGCGAGTATCCCAGGAGCCGCATTCTGGATTCAGTGTAGGTGTCATAAACCAGCCGGTGGATATGTTCCACATCAATGCCCAGTGAGATCAGGCGGGCGACGATGTTGAACGTGTTTACGTAATTACAACCGAAGCTGAACGATCCTGTGTCGGTCATGATCCCTACAAATAGGCATTCAGCAATTTTTTTGTCAATCAGGTGAGGAACGTTAAATGCGTCCATGAAATCAAAAACAATCTCGGATGTGGAGGATGTTTCTACGATGGAGATCAGGTGGTCAAATTCCTGAACCGGCTGGGCATGGTGGTCAATCAATACCCTGGTGCCGTTCGAATTCCGGACGGATTCCTCCAGTGTGTCCAACCTGTTGAGCGCATTGAAATCAAGACAAAAGATCACTTCCGCCGATTCGATGAATTGAAGGGATTCCTGAGATTTCCCCTTGTGATGAACGATCCGGTCACATCCCGGCAGCCAGGACAAAAATGAGGGAAAAGAATTGGGGATGATCACCTGCACCTGATGTCCAAGGCCAGACAAAAACCAGTATAATCCAAGGCTTGAGCCAACTGCATCTCCATCTGGATTGACGTGGGAAGTGATCACGATCCTTTTCGGGGTGATCAACAGTTGCCGGATGCTCTCAAAAACAGCTGAATCCACTATGTGAATGATTTATTTTTCTGCGGCCATTTTCCTGGTCACTCTTTGTTCCCGGGGAGCCTTCCTTCATCAGGTTTGCAAAGATAGTTTATTTAATGGATCTGTTAAATCAGCAAATTATTCTGAGTTATGAATATATGATTTATTTTTGCGGTTCATCATTCAATTAACCCAAAAGCTTATGACTGGTAACATCACGCTGACAATGGTCAAACCTCTGGCCGTGAAGCAGGGATACACCGGGCCCATTCTTGCGCAGATCGCAGAGGCCGGATTTCGCATCATCGCCTTGAAATATTTGCGCCTGAGCGAAGCCCAGGCAAGGGCATTTTATTTAGTCCACAAGGACCGGCCTTTTTACAATGACCTGGTCAGATCGATGACATCCGGACCCATTGTGGCGGCCATACTGGAAAAAGAAAACGCCGTGGAGGCTTACAGGGCATTGATCGGTCCCACGGACCCATCCAAGGCACCGGAGGGTTCGATACGGAAGAAGTTTGGAACGTCCATCGAGGCCAATGCCGTGCACGGGTCTGACAGTGACGATAACGCGATCACTGAGAGCAACTTCTTTTTTTCTCAGCTGGAACGGTTGTAGAGAGCATGCCGCAGGCTGCAGCAATGTCCCTTCCCCGGGAGGCCCTGATCGTAGTGATGATCCCTTTGTCTTTCAATGCCTGCTGAAAGCTTTGCATGGTTCTGTCGTCAGAACTCTCCAGTGGTGTGCCGGGGATGGGATGAAAACGGATGAGGTTGATGCGGCATTTGATCCCGTGGAGAATGCGTGCCAGTTCGTTCACGTGCCGGGGGGTGTCGTTGAGGCCCCTGAACATGATGTATTCAAAGGAGATCCTGCGTTGGAGCCCAAAATCAAAATCCCGGATCACCTCCAGGATATCACGGATTGGATATTTGTTTGCGGCAGGCATCAGGTCACGGCGTTCGGTCTCGAAAGGAGAATGCAGGCTGATGGCGAGGTGGCATTTGCTTTTTTCAAGAAATTCCTTCATTTCAGGAACCAGACCGATGGTGGAAACGGTAATGCGCCTGGGGCTCATGCCATATCCCCAATCCGCGGTCAAAATTTCCAGGCTGTTGACGACATTTTCAAGGTTGTCAAAAGGCTCTCCCATTCCCATGTAAACAATGTTTGTCACGGTTTCCCGCTCCGGGAGGCTCTGGTACTGGTTGAGGATCTCGCCGCAGGTCAGTTGTCCCTGCAATCCCTGCCGTGCTGTCATGCAGAACCTGCATCCCATTCGGCAACCCACCTGCGTCGAGATGCACAGGGTTGCTCTTTCGCGGTCAGGAATGTAGGCCGATTCGATGGACAGCCCCTCCCCTGCCGGGAACAGGTATTTTTTGGTTCCGTCGGCAGATTCATGCACGGTGAGGGGTAATTTCAGGCCAATGTCAAAATTTTGGTTCAGCAGCTCCCGTGTCTTTTTTGAGAGGGATGACATCCCGTCGAAGGATGACATCCCTTTTTTATAGAGCCATTCCGTGATCTGACGGCCGTTAAAGGCAGGAAGACCCTGTTGCACAGCGATTTCCACCAGCTCTGCCTGTTTTTTCCCAAAAAGTGTTTCCTTCATAATTTCGGAAATTGTTGTACCTTTGTTCTGCTTTTATAATATCATAAAGCAAATACCAAAAATCAAATATCAAAAATAAATCAAAAATCAAATACCGGTTAATCGTTACTCAGATATCACTCCCTTGGTCTCGTAGCTCAGCTGGATAGAGCAGCAGCCTTCTAAGCTGCGGGTCGCAGGTTCGAATCCTGCCGGGATCACACCAAAAGCCCTGTAAATCAGGGCTTTTGGATATCAGATGAACGATAACCGATGGTTGATATATGATTTTGGGATGAATCGACGGTATGGAGGAAAAGACCCGCCTAAAACTCTATCTTGTAACTTAGATTTGGGATCATGAGCAGGTCTTCGACTTTTTCGATCGTCTGTTCTTTATCATTGAATTCATATTCCTGAAAGTCTTTATGTGCAAGGGCATTGATGAACTGAAAGGACCAGATGCTGGCGTGTTTTGGTTTATTGATCCGGTAACTCAGGGAAAAGGATAGTATCACCGCATCCGGGAGCTTTTCATCGTACGCGTGGCTAATATCTTCGACTATTTCGCCCTGCTTTATCGTCTCTTCTATATCCAGGGGGATAATCCGCTCGCCACCCATGTACGTCAACCGAATGTTGGCACCGAATAAATTTTTATCGTACAGGCCTAAATTCCATTCCTTACCAGCCAGGAGATTGATGATGTAATTCCTGTTGTATTTTGTATTCCGTTCTATACCGTCACCACCTGTATATTTTGAGTCGAAAAGGCTTCCGGTTACGAGATAATAGAAACCCTTGTGCAGATATTGTTCTAATGTCACATCAATGCCGGTATTTCTTCCCGTGCCTTCGTTCACGAGAGAATCATTGAAATTCCAGATCTCGTTGATGTTTATCGTTGAAATATAACTACCGGGGACGACCGGAATGTCGAACAACCGCTGATAATAGGTTTCTGCCTTCAGGTTCAAATAATCGTTGAATTTGTATTCATATCCAAGCACAATGTGGTGAGCTTTGTTAAAATCAAGATTCGTGTTCGGCATGATCATCTGGTCAGGCGTTTCCTGTTTCACCATGAAAAGCTGGATCATTTCCATCTGGCTGTGTAATCCGTATGCAAAAGACAGGGTATGATCTGTCTTAAATTCCCATCGCATTCCAAGACGGGGTTCGATTGTAAAATGATCATTCAATGTGAGATACTGTGAATAAATCCCCAGGTTCAGGACCAACTCATCCGTAAAACTGATCCTGGATTGAGAAAAGACCTGCAGCAGGTTACTGCCATCCATTTCGTCGATATAGGTAATTAACGGATCTCCGTATTCTTCTGCATTTTTGATATTCATGTCATACATTAGGCGGTTGAGTATAAATCCCGTCCTGTTCGTATGCCGGGCACTGAATTTATGATTTAACAGCCCGGTGAACGAATATTTCCAGCGATAATCATTGACCTCGCGCTTGGGCGACATGATCAGAGAATCATTGAAACGACTCTGCGACCAGACAAGGCTGTTTTCTGTCAGCGCCAGCGATGATTGAAGGCAGGTTTTGGAATTGATTACCTTTTTATAATTGATGCCGATCGCGCCCATGGTCATTTTAGTGGTAAATTCTTTCCTGTCATCACTGCTGTCCCATTGTGTCGAATCGATCAGTGCCTCTATTCCCTGATAATCGTAAGCTCCGATTCCCCATACTGAAAATGTTCCTATCCTGCTTGGGAAGTTGAGTTTGAATGACAGATCCTGGTATGTCAGTTTGCCCATTTCTTTGGGTAAGATCGGAGCCAGCAGGCCAAGTGTCGAATACCGGTAGTTAAACAGATACGATGAAGGATGTCCTTTTTTGAAGGGGCCTTCTGAGGCAAAATCTATTCCGAGAACACCCGCCTGGAATACATACTCCCGTTTTTCATAATTGCCTGTCCGCATATTGATATCAAACACTCCTGATAACGCATTTCCATACTCAGCCGGGAAGGCACCTGTAAAAAAGTCCGAAGCGGCCATTGTCTGGCTGCTCAGGGCGGTTACGGCCCCGCCTCCCAGCGAAATATAATCACCGAAATGATTTGGATTTGAAATCTGCACCCCTTCCATCTTCCACAGCAATCCTTTCGGTGAGTTACCCCTGATGACGACCCCGTTATTCCCGACGCTGGATGCCACTCCTGCAGTGGAGGAAACCAAGCGCGCAGGATCATCCATGCCACCGGCATAGCGGTTGGCTTCTTCCATGCTGATCTGTTTGGCGCTTAAGGTGGACATGGTATTGATCGGTTCGCTTTTGTTGGAATAAGCCCTGATCTCCACCTGATTCAGCTCCAGAACAGTTTCTTTCAATCCGATCGTCAGAACCACCTCTTTACCCGTGCCTATGATAATTTCCCTGGCAAGAAAGGTTTGATAACCGACATAGGTGACCTGAACCGTATATCTTCCCACTGGTACAGAATCAATCCGGAAATGCCCTTCGAGGTCGGAGACAGCTCCGATCAGGGGATCTGTGCCCAAAACGATGACCGATGCCCCATAAAGAGGATAATTGGATTCGTTGTCATGCACGGTCCCCTTTAAGGTCTGATAAAGATCCTGGGAATGAACTGTGCCATAATAAAAAATAAATATCAGCATCCAAACCAGTAGTGCTCTCATACAATATCTGCTAATGACTGAGTAGGGGGTGCTTTATTTGATCGTAATCGTTATGGTTCAATTTGGATTCAGTTTATTTTAACGTAATTGAAATAAAGATTGGTATATGTCATCGATCATTTAATAATACCGTACCCGAATGTCCTGAACAGATAAATTTTGATATTTGCTTTTTGAATTTTAATTTTTCTTTCAGAGCTGTATTCCATTACCTTTGACATAAATTTGAGAACAATCATCGTTTTTTTTCATCCAAGCGTTTTCGTATGAAAAAAACAATTCCATTTACTCTGTTGGCGCTGCTATTGTTTTTTGTCAATGGTTTTGCCCAGGAAGACACCGTGAAAACCACCGCCAAGAAAGGATGGAAACTGGGTGCCTTGCCTGTCATCGCCTATGACGCCGACCTGGGTTTTCAGTACGGTGCACTGGCTCAATTGAATGATTTTGGTGATGGCACGATCTATCCCGACTATAAGCACATGATCTATGTGGAATGGTCGCGTTATACAAAGGGTACGGGAGTAAACCAGATCTTCTACGACACCAAGTCGCTCCTTCCAAAGCACCTGCGGATGACCGTCGATGTGAGCTATCTCACGGACAAGGCACTGGATTTCTATGGATTTAACGGTTACGACGCAGCCTATCATCAGGAGTATGCCGATGACGAGGATCCGGACGACTATATATCTCGTGTGTATTATAAGTTTGACCGGAAACAGCTCAGGACGATCCTGGATTTCCAGGGAAGGATCACATCGCAGAAATTTCGCTGGCTGGCAGGTCTTTCCTATTATAATTTTAAGACCGGTACGGTGGATATCGACCGGCTCAACAAGGGCAAGGATGATGATGAGAAACTGCCGGATTCCACCCTGCTGTTATATGACAAGTATGTGAATTATGGATTGATCAGCGAGGACGAAAAAGAGGGAGGGAATATTTTTTACATCAAGACCGGACTGATCTATGACACCCGCGATAACGAACCCGCACCCAACAGGGGCCTATGGGATGAAATCATCCTGCAGACAGCGCCCCCCATTGGCTCCGTAAAATCCGCATTTGCACGTTTTGAAGTTACGCACCGCCATTATATACCGCTGGTTGCCGAGAAACTGACCTTTGCTTACCGCCTCGCTTACCAGGGTACGATTTTCGGAAAAGAGCCGGCTCCCTTTTACGTACAATCACTGCTCATCAACTCCTTCTCGAATGCGACCAATAACGATGGCCTTGGAGGAGCAAAATCGTTGCGTGGAATCAAACGAAACCGCGTGGTTGGAGACGGAACCATTCTTGCCAATGCGGAGTTGCGCTACAAGATCTGGCAGACGAGACTGTTCAGGCAAAATTTCTATATTGCGGCTATCGGTTTTGCGGATTATGGAAAGATCGTTCAATACCGGGATCTTGATCTCAGCCTCATCAGGAATACCCCGGACTATGAACAGAACTTTGAACCGGATGCCGAAAAAAATAAATTCGGGCATCTCGGTTTTGGTGCTGCACTCAGGCTTGTACTCAATGATAATTTCATCGTTGCCGTGGATTATGGCTTTGCCGGGGATAAAAGGGATGGATCGAGCGGGTTGTATATCAATATCGGACACCTGTTCTGATACTTCCTGACCAAATCCCCAATCCCTGTTCTCCTGGCTGTTGATCCTGATTTCGCGGAGTTTATCCCGACGCAGTCGGGACTCATCAGGACAGGCTGCCGACTATTTACCTACACCATCCTATACACCATTGCATTGATGTTCATCCCTGCTCCGACCGAGGCAAACACAACATGATCGCCGGGATCAAGTGAATGGCCCTTCAGCTTTTTTTTCCAGAGCAAATCAATCAACGTGGGAATGGTGGCCACGGAATTGTTTCCCAGGAAAGAAATGGTCATGGGCATGATATCCGCCGGGGGTTCCTCATAGCCATAGAGTCTGTAAATACGGTTTACGATTTCCTGGTCGAGCTTCTCATTGGCCTGATGGATGAGTATTTTTTTGACCAGGGAAGCTTCAATGCCGGCTTTTTCAATCGTTTCTTTAACAAGCTGCGGCACGTTGGAAATGGCATATTCATAAAGCCGGTGCCCGTTCATCTTGATATAATAATCACCATTGCCCGACAAGGGATTGTTTGATTTTCCCATCCACATCAGTTTAAAATGTGTTTTCGTATCTGATCGTGAGGAATGTGAAAGGATACCGCAGGGTCGTTCACTTTGAACGGCTTCCAGAATGGTTGCCCCCGCTCCATCCGCATAGATCATGCTGTCCCTGTCGTGAGGATCGCTGACCCGGGAAAGGGTTTCGGCACCGATGACCAGAACCTTCTTCGCATCGCCTGACCTGATGAAATAGTTAGCGGTGATCATTGCCTGAAGCCATCCCGGACAACCAAACGGAAGATCAAAAGCAACGGTAAATGGATTTTCAATGCCCAGCTTATGCTTTACTCTGGCGGCCAGGGATGGAACCATATCCGTCCGGTTGTCCCCAAACCGGATGTCTCCAAAATTATGCGCCACAATGATGTAGTCGAAGGTTTCCAGGTCCGTATGCGAGGATTCAATGGCCTGCTTTGCAGCAAGGTATGCAATATCCGATGCAACCAGTTCAGAGGAAACGTATCTTCTTTTGTGTATGCCGGTTATCGCTTTGAATTTTTCAATGATCTCCTGGATGGATGTTTCGAGTTTATTCCCCCTGGTATCATAGAATTCATTTTCTATGAAATCATCGTTGGATATTGGATTGCTGGGGAGATAACTGCCGGTGCCTGTAATGACGGAACAGAAAGTAGCAGAAGACATATTAACTATATACGATATAGGTGAATTATTTTTTCTGCAAAGATAAATAAAGTTAGTGAAGAATGGAACTTAAACCCTCTTTTCCGTGACGATAATAATGCATACCTGTCAAACCAGAAATGACCGGTGAAATTAATATATTTGCGAAACGGCTTGTTTGCATTGTTTACCGGACAACTCAAATCTTTGCGTCATGACATCATCAATCAGGAAATCAATCTGCCTTCTGTTTGTCCTTTTTCAGGCAACGGTGATGGCACAGCAATCCGACCTTCACCCCTTCAATTGCTTTACGGTCATCGCAGGAAAAAATGCCACGACGGACGGATCCGTGTTGTTTGCACACAACGAAGACGATTACGGGACCCGGATCGTAAACTGGTATAAAGTGGAACATCATATCCACGATTCGACGGAAAGACTAACGATCAACCGGGATGGGACCAGCATCCGTCAGGCGGTGGAAACGAATGCCTACCTCTGGCTGGATATGCCGGAACTGGAATCCTCCGATACGTATATGAATGAATACGGAGTGGTGATCGCTTCGGATCAGTGCGACTCAAGGGAGGACAACCCGGAACTTACAGAGGGCGGAATTGGCTACTGGCTTCGGAGGATCATGGCTGAAAGGGCAAAATCTGCCCGGGAAGCTGTTCAAATTGGCGGGGAACTGATTGACCGGTTTGGTTACATTCACTCAGGAAGAAGCTATTTTATTGCTGATCCCAACGAGGCCTGGATCCTGGCCGTGGTCAGAGGCAAACATTGGGTGGCACAGCGAATCCCGGACGACAAGGTGGCCGTTGTTCCCAATTTCTACACCATTTCCAATGTCAATCTGGAGGATTCAAGCCATTATCTTGGTTCTTCCGACCTGATCGGCTATGCCCTGGCAAAAGGATGGTATGATCCAAAAAAGGATGGCGAATTCAGTTTTCGCAAAGCCTACAGTTCACCCGACAAGCTGGTCCATAAAAGCAACATCAGCCGGATGTGGAAAGGCGTCAACGCTTTGGCAATGAATGAATATGAACTGGATGACGACCTTCCATTCTCTTTCCTTCCTGAGCGCAAAGTGTCCCTTGCCAACCTGATGGACCTTTTGCGGGATCATTATGAGGGCACATCCCTGGATCTTACCAATGGATATCAAAAAGGAAATCCGCATTTTACGGAAAATGACCCCATCTGTTCTTCCACCACGCAATATGGCTTTGTGGCTCAGTTACGGAATTATCTTCCGGTTGACATCGGAGCCGTTCTGTGGATCGCACCTTATCGTCCCTGTGTACATCCTTTTGTCCCCTGGTACTGCGGATTGACAAGCATTCCCGGACCTTATCAGAAGTACCCCCTGTCCGAAGCGCTGGATAACCATTTCAACCCACCCGCAGATCTGTACGCTGTTGCGGATACCCTTGCCTATTGGTATTTCTTTAACCATGCAAAAGAGATTGACGGATCATACGGTGAATTGTCGCCCAAAGCAATAAAAAAGAGCCATTCCTTCGAAAGGAACTGCATTCGGCAACAGTCGGCTCTCGAACGTGAGATTTTGTTCAAACACAGAAAAGATACGGCCGTATTGAAGCAAAAAGCCACTGAATTCACTTCAGAAGCCGCTGTCAACGTACTTAAATTGTTCAAATAACCGTCAACATGAAACTTATTCTGCCTGCCTTTATCGTTGTTCTGTTTCTTTTTTCCTGTACTAATCAAAAAGAGGACCTTACCAGCTTTGTGGATCCTTTCATCGGAACCGGCGGTCACGGCCACACTTATCCCGGTGCAAGCCTTCCTTTCGGAATGATCCAGCTGAGCCCTGATACACGGCTGGAGGGATGGGATGGCTGTTCGGGATACCACCATGACGACACAATCGTTTATGGCTTCAGCCATACCCACCTGAGCGGCACCGGCATTCCCGACTATTGTGATGTTTTGTTCATGCCTGCCGTCGGTGAGATCCAGACCGGCAATGGCCGTGAGGATCCGGATAAAGGTTATGCCTCCAGATTCAGCCACGCTGATGAAACAGCTGTGCCGGGGTATTACCGGACTTATCTCGCCGATGAAGATGTTGCCGTGGAGCTTACCGTGACAAAACGTGCGGGGTTGCACCGGTATACCTTTCCGGCGGGTGAATCCTCCCGGGTGATCATTGACCTTCAGCACCGGGATAAGGTGCTGGAATCCTTCCTTGAAATTTCAGGTGAGTCTGAGGTGGCAGGATTCAGAAGATCTTCCTCCTGGGCAGATGACCAACGCATCTATTTTGTGGCTCAATTTTCTAAACCATTTAAAGCTGCTGCATTATTTTTTAATGACCAGGAAGTTACTGAACGACGGGCTGCAGGCACGAACATTAAGGGTTGTCTGACCTTTGACACAGAGAAAGATGAACCAGTCATCATCAAAGTGGCTCTGTCCTCTGTAAGCATCGAAGGTGCCCGCAGAAATCTTGCGGCAGAAGTGCCCCACTGGGATTTTGACCTGGTCCGTTCGGAAGCGAAAAATGCCTGGAACGGCGAGTTGAAAAAGATACGTGTGGAAGGTGGTACCAAGGAACGGAAAGTCATTTTTTACACAGCCCTCTACCACGCATTCCTGACGCCGAACCTCTTCATGGATGTCGACGGAAACTATCTGGGAAGGGATTTTCAGGTTCACAGGGCAGAAGATCACGAGCATTATTCGGTTTTTTCGCTGTGGGATACTTTCCGGGCCGCACATCCTCTTATGACACTGCTCCAGCAGAAGCGAACCAGTGATTTCATCCGGACTTTTCTCGATCAATACCAGCAAGGAGGCCGTTTGCCGGTCTGGGAGCTGGCCGCAAATGAAACCGACTGCATGATCGGATATCACGCCATACCTGTCATAACGGATGCTTATAAAAAGGGTATTCGTGACTACGACGCCGGCCTGGCCTATGAGGCCATGAAGCACAGTGCGATGCTGGATCACTTCGGTCTGAAATCTTACAGGGAGAATGGCCATATCCCTGCCGAGGATGAGGCGGAATCGGTATCCCGGACCCTGGAATATGCCTACGATGACTGGTGCATTGCTCAAGTGGCAGCTGACCTCGGAAAAAAGGAAGATGATGAAATCTTCACAAAAAGAGCACAATGCTGGAAAAACATCTTTGATCCTTCCACAGGATTCATGCGGGCCAGGATGAATGGCCGGTGGTTCACTCCCTTTGATCCCAGGGAGGTCAATTTTACGCTGACGGAAGCAAATTCGTGGCAATACAGCTTTTTTGTCCCCCAGGATATCTCAGGATTGATGGAACGCATGGGCGGAACAGAGTCATTCTGCGGGAAGCTGGATCAGCTTTTCACTGAATCTTCGGAAACGACAGGGCGTGAGCAATCCGATATCACAGGGATGATCGGACAATACGCCCACGGGAATGAACCCAGCCATCACATGGCGTATCTGTATTCCTACGCCGGCAAGCCCTGGAGAACGCAGGAAATGGTCCGCAGGATCACGACAGAGCTTTACACGGATCAGCCGGATGGATTATGCGGCAATGAGGACTGCGGCCAGATGTCGGCCTGGTATGTTTTCAGCGCTGTGGGATTTTATTCTGTATGCCCGGGTGATCCAGCTTACGTACTTGGCTCGCCCATTTTTAAAAAGGTAACAATCACGCTGGAGAACGGCCGGACATTTGTCATCCGGGCACGGAACAACAGTGACCGGAACATCTATGTCCAATCTTCCACGCTGAATGGGAAGGAATTCACAAAATGGTTCCTCCGACATGAGGACATCGTATCCGGAGGCGAGCTTGTGCTGGAAATGGGGCCCGAACCTGCTGTCCTCCAGCAGGCATCACCTGAAGACCTCCCCTTTTCTTCGATTCAGGATCACCCGATCCTGCCTGCACCTTATCTGTTAAAAGGAGACCGCACGTTCACCGACAGCGTTGAGGTGGTCATTGCAGGCACGGATGATTCGAAAATATTCTATACGTTGGATGGTTCGATGCCTGATGATCAGTCGACCGGTTACGTACAACCGTTCTGGTTAACAGCGTCGTCCGTTCTGAAAGCGAAGGCTGTAAAAGACGGGCTCTCCAGCGGTATATTGTCGGCAGATTTCATCAAACTGCCGAAAGGGAGAAGCATTCAGCTTAAAACCAATTATGCCGGACAATATGCTGCGGGAGGTGACGGCGCCCTGATTGACGGCATCACCGGTCCGTTGAATTTCAGGACTGGCGCCTGGCAGGGATACGAAGGAGAGGATTTGGATGCCATTGTCGATCTCGGGAAAATCCAGCCTATTAAAAGCGTGTCGGTCGGATTTCTTCAGGATAATAATTCCTGGATATTTCTGCCTGTTCAGGTTTCTTTTGAGGTATCATCGGACGGGAAGGAATACGTACCCTTGAAAACCATTACCAATGAACATTCGCCCAGAGAAAAGGACCTTGTCAAAGTGGATTTTCTGACAGAGGTGAGGAGAGAGATCAGATTCATCCGGGTAATAGCTGTGAATATGAGAACCTGCCCCGAATGGCACAAAGGATCCGGTAAGAAAGCGTGGATCTTCGCCGATGAAATCATCATCCGATAAAAGCCGAAAATAATTTGGCTTTATATTTTTCTTATATTTGCATTATGCAAATCAATGAATGTCTAACCAAAAATAACGTATTATGAAAAAAGGATTACTTCTTGTTTGTGCACTGTTAATATCCGTATTAACATACGTGAATGCCCAGCCCTACCAGGACGATTTTGAGTCCTATACGGTAGGTGATTATCTGGCCGTTGAGAATCCAACCTGGTTTACCACCTGGTCGGAGGATCCGGGATCCGCCGAGGATGCCATGATTTCCAATGCCCAGTCACACAGCTCCTCCAAATCCGTCAAGGTGGATGGATCGACCGACCTGATCCTTAAGCTCAATGATCTGGTTGCCGGTAAATACCATGTGAATTTCTGGTTCTATGTTCCAACCGGCTTTGGTGGGTACTATAACCTGCTCCACGATTTCGCAGGCAGTTCCTCGGAATGGGGACTGGAAGTTTACTTCAGTACCAATGGGACAGGTTACATCAATGCAGGCGGAGAGAACGCCGCTACCTTTAACTACCCGAAGGATACCTGGTTCTACATTGAGAACATTGTCAATCTGGATGATGATGAGGCCACGCTTTACATTAACAATGTCCTTATCCATACCTGGCAATGGAGTCTCCAGGCCACCGGTGAGGAAGGGCTTAAGAAACTGGATGCCGTTGACCTCTATGCAGGAGCTCCTACCGGTGAAACCCCCACCTACTATTTCGACGACATGGATTTTGACTTTGAAGTGACAGCACTGTATGAAGATGATTTTGAAAGTTATGCTGTTGGCAATTATGTTGCAGTTGAGAACCCGACCTGGTGGACCACCTGGTCGGAAGATCCGGGATCAGCAGAAGATGCACTGATTTCCAATGCACAGTCGCATAGCCCTTCAAAATCCGTGAAGGTGGATGGATCCACCGACTTGATACTAAAACTGGGCGACAAGCTTGCCGGTCAGTATAACCTGAACTGGTGGTATTATGTGCCAACGGGAAATTGTGGTTATTTCAATATTCTGCATGATTTCGCCGGCAGTTCCTCGGAATGGGCACTGGAGGTCTACATGAATACCAACGGAACCGGGCATATCAGTGCAGGAGGTGCCAATGCGGCTACATTCAACTATCCCAAGGATACCTGGTTTTACATTGAGAATGTCATCAACCTGGATGATGATGTAGCTGAACTTTATATCAATAATGTACTGGTTTACACCTGGCAATGGAGCCTCCAGGCCAGTGGCGGCGACGGGCTTAAGAAGCTGGATGCCGTTGATTTCTTTGCCGGTGCAGAAGGCAGTGAAGTCCCCTTGTATTATTTTGATGACGTCGCTTTCCAGGAGCTGGCAGTTGCCACATTCCCTGTCATTGAAGTAACCCCGGAAGCTCTGACCCCCAGCGTTGTCTCGGGCGAGGTAGACAGTGATGTATTGACCATTGCCAACACCGGTGACAATGATCTTGTCTATACCATCGCCATGGTATATGATGTTGCCAAGGGCTATCAACCCGCAGCTGTTCAGCCGGATTCAAAACCGGTTTCCCTCACCTATGAAAGCGCAGCCAGAAGAGATTACAACCCTGGATCGTATTCACCCTTGAATTCAAGGGATGAGGTCATACTTCATTATGACGGTGATCCCCATTACGGCATTCTCTTCTACAACTGGCCCATCCAGGTTCAGATCGGGGCAATGTTCCCGTCGGCCATAACCCTGGATTATGCGGGCATGGGACTTTCATCCATTGATGTCTTTGTTCAGACTTCCATAGGCATAACTCAATCCAAGGTCAAGGTTTTCGGCATGGGTTCCGAGCTCGAACCGGGATCCTTATTGCACTCTCAATCCTTCACGGCAGATGATGGATGGAATACGATTAATTTCAACAATCCCATCCCTGTTACAGGCGAAGATCTCTGGATAGTCTATTCCTTCATGGAACTTGATTCCGTGTATGCTGCCAGTACCGATGAAGGTCTGGCCCCTGATCCCAATGGAAGGTGGCAGCAGATCGGCACCGGACCCTGGCAGAAATCCTCACTTCCCTACGACTACAATGTTCGCGGAAAACTTACAGGTGAACCCATAGAGCAATGGTTGTTCATTGACCAACTGGCAGGAGAGGTTGAACCAGGTGGTTCCGACGAGATCAACCTGACCTTTGACGCCAGTATGTTACTGGAAGGGACTTACAACGCCACGATCATCATTTACAGCAATGACCTGGCCAATCCAGTCCTGGAAATTCCGGTCACCCTTACCGTGACGCCATCGCCACTTGTTCCTCCGTCAAATCTGACTGCCGAGGTCGACTGCCACGACGTCATTCTGAACTGGGAGGCCCCAGCACAGAACAAAGCCGTGCTGGAAGGCTACAACATTTACCGTGATGCGATCCTGATCAATCCCGATCCCATTGTGGAGACGACCTACGCGGACATGCTTGTTGATCCTGGCACCTATGTATACACCGTGAAAGCTATTTATGACATAGGGATGTCGATTGAATCCAATGAGGCCGTTGCTGATGTAGAAGCCACGGATCCGGTCAACCAGCTGGAAATCAATAACGTAGAAGGTGAAACGGATGTTTATCTTACCTGGATGCCCCCGGGAGAACTTCCGCAATGGATCTTTTATGACAATGAGACCATCTCTGGCTCCATCGGACTGACAAACGGAGGATCCTTCGATGTCGCTGCACTCTTCAGTGCGGACTTCCTGGCAGCTTACGACGGTATGTACATCACCAAGATTGCTCTTTATCCCCGTGGCGGATTGACGACCTATGCCCTGAAGATCTGGGCTGGTCCTTCTTCGGAAGTGATTCTGCAGCAATTGATCGATCCGACCATCGAAACCTGGAACTACATTGAGCTGGATGCTCCCGTTCTGATCGATGCCACACAGCAGCTCTATATCGGTTATTCCTGCATCAATCAACCTGCCGGTGATTATCCTGCAGGCTACGACTCCGGACCAATGGTCCCTGGCGGAGATATGATCAATATTTCCGGAGCCTGGCAGAGCATGCACTCCCTGAGTCCGACCTATAACTTCAACTGGCATATCAGGGCGTATGTCGACTGGATGAATCAACCTCTGAATCCGGGCAAGCCTGTCCAGTCAGAACCGGTCATCTACCCGTTGAATGCCCAGCTGACAGTAAATTCTTTACCGGAACCCATAAGTGCTGTGTTCAATCCTCAAACCCGTTCGCTGGTTGGATATTATGTATGGCGTAATGGTGAAAGAATCAACGAAGACCCAATCACTGAAACTTCATACGCTGACCTTGGCCTTGCCAATGGCTCGTATTTGTATTGTGTTACCGCCAATTACGGAACCGATTGTGAATCTGAAGCCGTTTGCGGAGAAACCGAGATCATTATATCGGTTGGCTTGAAGGAGCTCGATAATGCAATGATCAGGATCTACCCGAATCCGGCAGATGACTTTGTGAACATCATGACCACCGTGCAGCTCAAATCCATCCGGATGATGAACTACACAGGTCAGATGATCTTCAACAGCCAGGAGGTGAATGCCAATGAGCTGGTGAAGATCAATACATCTTCCTTTGAAACGGGTATCTATTTCATCATTGTGGAAACCAATGATGGTACTTATTCGAAGAAGGTTACGATTCAATAACTGAACGGAAGGTTACAAAAAAGAGGGAGCGGTCACCGCCCCCTCTTTTTTTTACATCCTCTCCGGGACCTCTATTCCCAGCAATCCCATCGAGGTTTTAATTACATTGCCGGCAAAACGTGATAATTCAAGGCGGAAATGAACGATGGAATGATCGCCTGCTTTCAGGATGGAATGATCGTGATAGAACTGGTTATATTCCCGTGCAAGATCATAAACATAAGAGGCAATGACAGCAGGGCTGTAGGTCTGTCCGGCTTCTTTGACGACAGAGGGAAAATCGTAAAGTAATTTAAGAAGGGTAATTTCCTTTGGTACAAGATTGAAATCAAGCAATGAAGTGTCTGTGGAAATGAATTCCAAATCAGCGGCTTTACGGAGTACGGATTGAATGCGGGCATAGGTGTACTGGATAAAGGGACCGGTATTACCGTTGAAATCAATGGATTCCTCCGGATTGAACACCATGGTTTTCATGGGATCCACCTTCAGGATGAAATATTTCAAGGCTGCCAATCCCACCTGGCGGTAGAGTTTGGATGCCTCTTCCTGGCTGAAATCATCCATCTTCCCCAGCTCGCGGGTCATTTTTTCAGCCGTGACAAACATCTCCTGCATAAGGTCATCTGCATCAACGACCTTTCCTTCCCTGGATTTCATTTTCCCTTCAGGCAGTTCCACCATGCCGTAAGAAAGATGGTAGATATTGTCGGACCAATCCCTCCCGAGTTTCTTTAAAATGAGCTTCAGGACATCAAAATGATAGATCTGTTCATTCCCGACGACATAGATCAGCTTCTTCGGGTGGTATTCATCGTAGCGAAGCTGCGCAGTTCCCAGATCCTGTGTCATATAGACGGATGTGCCATCGGAACGGATGAGTAATTTCCAGTCAAGACCGTTTTCTGTCAGATCAGCCCAGACCGATCCATCTTCCTTTTGCTGCAGGGCACCGTTGCTCAGTCCTTCTTCAACCAGCATTTTTCCGGGCAGGTAGGTATCGGATTCGTAATAGATCCTGTCGAAGTCCACGCCCATTTGCCGGTAGGTCTCATCAAAGCCGTCGTAGGCCCACTGGTTCATCTGGTGCCAGAGTGCCAGCGTGCCCGGATCTTTCTCCTCCCATTTTTTCAGCAGGTGTTGAGCTTCTGCGATGAGCGGGGCCTGCCGGAGTGCCTCTTCTTCCGTCAGTCCGGTGTGCACAAGATGCTTAACTTCTTCTTTATACCTGGTCTCAAACAGGACATAGTACTTGCCTATCAGATGGTCACCCTTCAGGCGTGTTGTTTCAGGAGTTTCACCCCCGCTCCATTTCATCCAGGCCAGCATGGATTTGCAGATATGGATCCCCCGGTCGTTGACAAGGTTCACCTTTACGGCTTTTTCACCGCAGGCGCTTAAAATCCTTGCCAGCGAGAAGCCTATCAGGTTATTGCGGATATGACCCAGGTGCAGGGGTTTGTTAGTGTTGGGCGATGAATATTCGATCACCACAGGGTCACCTGGTTGCTGAGGGAGGATGCCATAAGAGGGATCCTGGTAATTCCTGCAAAAAAAGTCCTTCCAGTAGGAAGGATTGATGGTGATGTTCACATAGCCGGAAATGACCTGGTACGAACTGACCAGTCCGGAACGCTCCAGCAGGTATTTTCCCAGCTCCTGCCCGATGATCTGAGGGGATTTCCGCAACAGCTTTGTTAATGGAAAAACCACGATGGTCAGGTCGCCATCAAATTCCTTCCTGGTCTTTTGAACCAGGTTCAGTTCTTGCCCGACATCAGCCCCAAAAAGCTCCCTGACAGCCAGAATGGTGTGCTGGGTGAGTAGTTGATCAAGCATAGGATGATAATTCATGCGGCACGGTTGACAAAATTAGCGCTTTTTTTGTTGCCAGACCTGATGAAAAAATTACCTTTGCAAAAAGCGAATTGAGCATTATTTATTAACTAAAATCTGTTTTATGAGAAAGAAGGTCATCATCATTGGAGCTGCAGGAAGGGATTTTCACAATTTCAACACGTTTTACCGTGACAATGAATCCTGTGACGTGGTTGCATTTACTGCGGCACAGATCCCTGACATAGCAGGAAGGAAATACCCTGCGGAGTTAGCCGGAAAACTTTACCCTGACGGGATACCGATCTTTGTTGAAAGTGAGTTGCCCGACCTGATCAAAAGGTTCAATGTTGATTATTGTGTTTTCTCTTATAGTGATGTGCCCTATTCATTTGTGATGAAGATGAGTGCTATCGTTCAAGCTGCAGGAGCCTCTTTCGCACTTTTGGGACCGAACGACACGATGGTCAAAAGCATTAAACCCGTGATCTCGGTATGCGCCACCCGGACCGGATGCGGCAAGAGCCAGACATCCCGGAAAGTGATCGAGTTACTGATGAAAAAGGGGCTGAAAGTGGTTGCCATCCGCCACCCTATGCCCTACGGGGATCTTGTCAGGCAGAAAGTGCAGCGGTTTGCCACGATTGACGATCTGGCTTACCACAAATGCACCATCGAGGAGATGGAGGAATACGAACCCCACGTAGTTCGGGGCAATGTTATTTATGCCGGTGTGGATTATGAAGCCATTCTCCGGGCTGCGGAAAACGACCCCGACGGATGTGATGTCGTCGTATGGGACGGGGGAAACAATGATTTTTCGTTTTACAAGCCTGATCTGTCCATTACAGTGACCGATCCCCATCGTCCGGGTGCTGAAGTGAGTTATTACCCGGGAGAAGTCAATCTGAGGACAGCGGATGTCGTTGTCATCAACAAGATCGACAGCGCAGGTCCTGAAGGCATTCAGATCGTCAGGGAAAACATTGCCAGGGTGAATCCAAAGGCCATTGTGGTTGATGCTGCCTCTCCCATCCACGTGGATGATCCGGCGGTTATCCGTAACAAAAGGGTGCTCGTGGTGGAGGACGGTCCGACTCTTACCCACGGTGAAATGAAGATTGGCGCCGGGATCGTTGCTGCAAGGAAGTACGGTGCTGCCGAGTGTGTGGATCCCAGGCCCTATACCGTCGGAAAACTCAGTGAGACCTTCCGGATCTATCCCAACATCGGTCAACTTCTACCAGCCATGGGATATGGCGACCAGCAGATCAGGGATCTGGAAACGACCATTTCCAGGACCGACTGTGAGGGGGTGATCATTGCCACTCCGATTGACCTGCGCCGGATCGTAAAAATAACGAAACCCAGCACGCGGGTATATTACGACCTTCAGGAAATTGGCGTCCCGGATCTGGATCAGATCATCAATGACTTTGTAAAGGTGCATCGGCTTGAATAAAGAAATATCCTTTTATGAACCCTCTTAAGAACAGAAGTCTTGTATCCATCAACGATTTTAATAAAGAGGAACAGTTATCCATTCTGGACCTGGCAGAGGCTTTTGAACTGAATCCAAATCAGGATCTTTTAAAAGGGTTTGTTGTGGCTACGCTTTTTTTTGAACCATCCACGCGCACACGCCTGAGTTTCGACAGCGCTGCTTCACGGCTTGGTGCAAGGGTGATCGGGTTTTCAGAATCCTCTTCGTCCAGCGTTTCGAAAGGCGAAAGCCTGAAAGATACGATCCTGACGGTTAGCAATTATTCCGACCTCATTGTCATGCGCCATCCTAAGGAAGGAAGCGCGCGTTATGCGAGCGAAATCTCACCCGTACCGATCATCAATGCAGGCGACGGGGCCAATCAGCACCCCACGCAGTGTTTGCTCGACCTTTATTCCATCCGTAAGACCCAGGGCAGGCTGGAGGATCTTAACATTGCGTTTGTCGGGGATCTTAAATACGGCAGGACCGTTCATTCGCTGGTCATTGCCCTTTGCAACCATAAAGCGGCATTTCACCTGGTCTCCCCTGCTGCCCTGCAGTTGCCCCTTTCCATTAAACGGCATATCCTGAAAAACGACCTGACGTTTACGGAATACGAGGAGCTTGAACAGGTCATCCCACACGCGGACATTATCTACATGACCCGCGTTCAGCAGGAAAGATTTGCGGATCCGATTGAGTATGAAAAAGTTAAAAATGCATACATCCTGAAGAATGAAATGCTTCTTGACACAAAACCCAATTTAAGGATCATGCATCCCCTGCCTCGCGTGAATGAGATCAGCCAGGATGTAGACACAAGCGATAAAGCCTATTATTTCCATCAGGCCCTCAATGGCGTTTACGTCAGGCAGGCCATACTAACCTCAATTCTGGGATCAATTTAATGGAAAACAAAAGCCAGCGCAGAGAACTCCAGGTATCTGCCATCGAGCACGGAAGCGTCATTGATCACATTCCGGCTTCAAGCCTTTTCCAGGTTTTGCGCATATTACGGCTGGAAGGCTATACCAACCAGATCCTTTTTGGAACGAACCTCGATAGCCATAAATACGGAAAAAAGGGCATCATCAAGGTCAACGACAAGTTTTTCAAACCCGAGGAGGTTAACAAGATCGCCTTATTTGCTCCTACAGCTACATTAATTGAGATCAGGGACTACCAGGTTGTCAAAAAGACCAAAGTTGAGATCCCGGATGTACTCGTCAACATGGTAAAATGTTACAATCCCCTTTGCATAACCAATCATGAGCAGATGATCACCCGTTTCACGGTGGTGGACAAAATTGAGCTGAAAGTTCAGTGTCATTACTGTGAAAAGATCATGGAGAAGGATAACATGGTATTTTTATAGAAAGAACCAGGGAGAGTTAGCCTTCCTGCCGGAACGATCGCTTTGCTAGTTCACTTTGATTTTCTGACCCGGTTTTAAGACTGAACGGGAGTTGATCTGGTTCAGTTCGCACAGCTTCGTGATCGTTGTATGATAATTTTTTGCAATCTTATAGAGTGAATCCCCTTTCCTGACGATGTAGACTTCAGATTCCCGTTCAGGGGAATCAATGGTTGAATTTTGAGCCGTGACTGTATCGGGATGTATTTCGGGTGGCTCCACCTGCCGAAGTTCCTGTTCTATTTCAAGATAGGGATTCCGTTGCGAAAGTGCCTGAAGGTTCCTTGCATCCTTGGCAGGCTTTGAGGCTTTAAAATCTGCGGGTGTCAATACGGCTGTATCGTAGTAGAGCGATTCATTTTCATAATCGATGATCGAGAGAGGATCGAAGGGGTTATCGAACCAGCGGGTCTCAAAATGCAGGTGGGCTCCGTGAGAGGATGATCCGGTCGATCCACCGGCACCTATGATCTGACCTGCTTTGACCATTTGATCAGGCTGGACGTAGATGGCTGAAAGATGGGCGTAGTACGTCTCCAGCCCGTTGAAATGGCGTATGATGACCAGATTTCCGTATCCGTTGTTATGGTAGCGGGCGAACCGTATTTTTCCGTCAAACGCAGCCAGGACCGGGTCCCCTTTGTCAAGGTCAATGTCGAGGCCATTGTGTGTCCTGCCGCCGCGCCAGCCGAATCCAGACATAATTTTACCGTAATAGGGAAGCACAAAGTCACGGTCGTCGTCGGTGAGGGCAAGAACGATCGCTTCGGGAATGGCATGACCCAGCCCGTTCTGGGAGTAGGCGTAGATCGACGCTTTCTCCCAGTTGCGGGTAAATATTTCTGTGGTATCGGCGATGCGGGCATCGGTCAGAATGTGATCCTCATCCTGCAGTTCCTGCCACACATTTTGCTGGTAGATGACGATCTGTTTTCCTTGTAGTTCAATGGTATCCAGCGGTATCAGCTTTTCCTGGGCGTATAAAGTCTGCATGGAAAGGAGGATAAATATTCCAGCGAGGATAAGTATCAGTTGATCATTCACGCCCCGGGCATCTATGAGTTAGGCATGCAAAGTTAACAAGTTACCTTAAAATCATCCGGTTTCCATTCAGTTAGTAACATTTTTTAACAAAAAAGCGATGGCCCGGCTCCATATTTTAGGTCGTGCCGGTGCTTTATGTTCTTAAAGTTCACTACTTTTGCTGCGGAGAAATGCCGGAGTGGCCGAACGGGACTGACTCGAAATCAGTTGTCCTGCTCAGGTGGGACCGGGGGTTCGAATCCCTCTTTCTCCGCGGCGCGTCATCCTTCTTCAATCATCTTTTATCGGTCGCTGCGGCGGGGGAAAATGAATAGCCATAGCTGATTGCCCAGGTAGAGGTGGAAGGAGAGATAGAAGTTGATAGTCGAAAGGATATCAGAAATGAGAAATATTTCCGGGTTTCTGATATCCTTTCTCATTTATCCCTGGCCTTCCACCTCTATTTCTATCTGGGTAATCAGCAATGGAAATTCATTATCGCCGATTAAATCGGGATAAGATCGGGATATAGTTTTTGACAATTGCTCAGCACCCAGCCCGAGACCAGTAGGGCCGGAAGGGTTTGTAAAACAACAAAGCCCAGAGGGCAGCCAGTGTTAATATTCCTACCAGACCGAACTTGACCTGGTCGAGCAGAAAATCCGCACGGCTGACATTCACCAGCTGGCTGTTATTCAATGCGTTCAAATCCTGGATTTATTCAGTTTCATTTTCTTCTGTGCTTTTTATATGCAAAATTATACAATAAATTTATATCTTTATTGCCAAGCATTCACTTTACGATGAAAAATCTGGCAGCTAACCATACTCGATCTACTTTGCACTTTCCGAACAGGTCTTCTGTCCAGGCAATCAACAGAACTTTCTTCATTCTGACATTCATTTGTTTTTTGACTTTAGTCCATGCCCAAACCATACTGGCTGGCCAGACCACAGGCGACAATGTATATTATTTTGATATTGAAGATATTTACATATACACTGGTCCGAATGAAATGGCCTACGCGACGGTGGATCTGGACCAGGACAATATTAATGACATTAAGTTTGAGGTTAGCTGGTATATCGGTCCTGGTTCTGAAAGCGCCAGATCATCTGCAGAGCCACTCAATGATACTTGGATTTCAATGATGCCTGACCATGACAACTGGGTATCAAAACACTTTTCGGGAGACAGTATTGATTCAGGACTCCTTTGGTCCCGGCAGGAAGGCATTTTATTCGGGTATTTCACCGATTATTGGGGCAATACGACATATTCCGGTGAGTTCAATGGACGGGGATTCCTATCTTTCAGGATTATACATGAGGATACGATCATGGGCTGGATGCGAATTGATCCATCCACATCCGATTTGACCATTTCCGATTATGCATTTTATGCTGTCTTTACAGGAAATGAATCACAGGAGAAAGAATCAATTAAATTTTTATACAACAATCCCTGCTATGACCAGTTGACCGTTTACAATCCCCTGAAGCATTCCGTACCTTATGTCCTGACTGGTCTAACCGGCATGGTCATATCCCGGGGCACCCTACTTCCCGGAAATAACCTGATCAATGTCACATCGTGCTATCCAGGATTGTATATACTCACAATCAAGGAAAATACTTTCAAGGTTTTAAAGTTTGATAATTAATTGGTTATTACTTTAACGCCGAAACGTGATCATTGACCAAATCAACTCCGTGGCCTGAAAATAATGTTTCAAATGAAAATTACCTGGTTAATTCCCTGCTATCTTCTGCTGACAATATCTTTTTTTGGCTGCCATTCAGGCACCAATAAGGATCACGGAAATATTAAAGATACGGTCAATGCTGAACAAAAGAAAGTGATCATGGACGATACGACACCAAGAGTCACAGGCATTGGAGGGATTTTCTTCATTTCAGAGGATCCTGGATCTTCCCGGGAATGGTACGCCAGGAACCTGGGCATGGCGACCGATGAATACGGATCCGTATTCGAGTTCCGCAACGCCAACCGGCCCGATGAGATCAATTATTTGCGATGGAGCCCGTTTGAAGCAGGAACGGACTATCTCAATCCTTCGGAAAAGGAATTCATGATCAATTACCGGGTGCAAAATATCGAAGGACTGGTCAAAAAGCTCCGTGAAAATGGCGTGCATATTTTGGACGAAATACAAGCCTACGACTATGGTAAATTTGTTCATGTCATGGACCCGGAAGGGAACAAGATGGAGCTGTGGGAACCTGTCGACAGCGTTCTCACGCAAATGGGTGGTGTGACCACGAAATGACAATGACCGAAACATGCACTCCGTGCTACCACCTGATATCTCCCGGTGAGGTGATCCGAACCGTTACGACAACATTATATGAGTACATTTTCCGGTAAAGGAAGATGATAACCAGGGATATATGCGCTTCAGAATGAACAATCGGTTTGGAAAAGCTCCGTCGGGTAAAAGGCTTGAACTGATAAAAAAGTCCCTCCATTATAAGAACGGAAGATTTGAAAATCTGAGTGTCACTCTCCAGCTAACGGCAGATTCCAATAAGTGGCGGATATTTTACAGCCTTCTTTTTAAAACGATCCCACGGCGAAGGCCTTCCGGCACACTGCCATCCGTAAAGACCAGCCTGCTGAATCTGCCGGAGGATAGCAATGTACTTGTCTGGTTTGGGCATTCCTCTTACTATATGCAGATTGACGGGAAACGTTTTCTGGTGGATCCCGTCTTCAGCGGACATGCTTCACCTTTACCGGGAATGATCAGATCGTTCAAGGGAACAGACGTTTATTCAGTGGCAGATCTTCCTCCTGTTGATTATCTGCTGATCACACACGACCACTATGATCATCTGGATTATAAAACGATACGTCAGTTAAAACCGAAAACCAGGCTGGCCATTTGCGGGCTCGGCGTTGGTTCCCACCTGGAATACTGGGGCTATAACCCATCGAAGGTCCTCGAAAAAGACTGGAATGAAAAGGTGGACATGGGAGACGGATTCGTAGTCTATGCCACCCCGGCACGACATTTTTCCGGCAGAGGTTTTTCGAGAAATAACACGCTCTGGGTATCGTTCGTGCTGCAAACTCCTTCTTTGAAAATCTTCATCGGTGGCGATGGTGGCTTTGACTCTCACTTTTCAGAAATAGGTAAGAAACATGGACCGTTTGACCTTGCCATCCTGGAGAACGGACAATATAACGACGCCTGGCGTTATATTCACGCCTCACCGGAACAGGTCCTGCGAGCGGCCAGGGATCTGAATGCCAAACGGTTATTTCCGGTCCATTCATCCAAGTTTGCACTGGGAAGACATCCATGGGATGAGCCCTTGATGAAGATCACTGAACTTAACAAGTCCTTTCATATTCCATTGGTAACCCCGATGATTGGTGAACTTGTGAATCTGCAGGATGAACAGCAGCAGTTCAAACAATGGTGGCTTGATGTGTCGTAAGTCAAAATATTGATTTCTAAATAGTACTTTTACCGATGAATAGGTGATCTTAAAATTGAATCATCAAAAATTTCAGGATAAAAGAATGAAAGTCCCGTAGCACATGATATCCAGGAACACGCTGCGTATGGTCAATATAATACTAACGATTTCAATGTTCGTTCCTTTGGTGTTATTTGGCCAGAAAAAACCAGTTCCGGTCAATGTCTCTCTTTTCAGCGAAATGACAGCCATCCCTTTCACGCGGTTTATCGTCACACCGGTTCATCCGGGAATTCAAGCGGGAACCGAATTCAACTACACAGTGAAGAACCACGGGCGGCTTTTCCAGACAGCTAACCTTTCGTACTTCTACCACAGTGATCTGTGCCAGGGGATCGGAATCACGACAGAACTGGGGTATGAATACCGATCGAACTGCGGACTTGCCCTGGAAAGCCTTCTGGGGTTGGGTTATCTGCATACATTCGCCACTGTGAAAGAGTTTGCTTTTAAAGACGGGAAATACGAACGAAGAACTGATTTGGGAAACGCCCGGTTAGTACCCTCCTTATCTCTTGATCTTGGTTATTATTTCAGAAAATCAGATGACACGAGTCCAAAAGCATTCCTCAGGTATCAGGTCTGGGCTGAGTATCCGTATTCACCTGGTTTTATCCCGGTCATGACCCATATCAACCTGCATGCAGGAGTGAAAGTATTCATTCATCCCAAAACAAAGAATAATGAATAAGATCATCAGGTTCCTGCCTTTTATCATCCTGATCTATTCCTGCCAGAAAGGGGAAACCATAGATCCCTCATTTTATACGTGCAACCTCTCTTTTCCGGACAGCAGTGCCAGCAATCCGAAGAACGAAGACTATTGCTCATTGCTTTCTGAGCTCACTGCCAAAGGAGTGCCCGGAATCCTGATGTCAGTATATCATCAGGACCGGGGACTGTGGATTGGGGTCAGTGGCAAGGCTGACCTGTACAACAATGTTGACATGCAACCCTGCAATATTTCCAGAGTGGGCTCGACCGTAAAGATGTTCACCGCTGCCACTGTCCTGATCTTACAGGAAGAAGGAAAACTGGATCTGGACGACAAAATTGCTGACTACCTGGAGGGTGACGTCATCACTAAAATTAAAAATGCCGATAAGGCAACCATCCGGCAACTCCTACAGCATTCCAGCGGGATCTATAACTACATTCAAAGCCTGCAGTTTCAGACCGCCTCACTGAATGATCTTATCAGATTATGGAATGCGGAAGACCTGTTGAAATATGCGTATGGCAGAAAGGCTTATTTCCAGCCGGGAGAAGATGTCCGGTATTCCAACACCAATTACATTTTGCTTGGGATGCTCATAACAAAAGTGGAAGGCAAACCATTTTACCAGGTTTTTAAAGAAAAATTATTCATACCTCTGGGACTCAGCTTTACCCGCTTTGCGGCTGAAGATCTTTGGCCTGAAGGAATTGTCAGAGGGTATATAGATCTGTACAGCAACCTCCAGGTTCTTGAAAGCACCTATTACAGTGGCTGGGACTATTACACGGCGGACGGAGGATTGATCTCAAATCCAGTTGACCTGAGCAATTTCTTCAGGTCCTTGATGAATGGTGAGGTGCTTGCCCCATCATCACTGGCCGAAATGCTGAGCTGGCAGGAACCGGAAGAACAGGACCCGGAGTTCTTTGATATATGGTATGGGCTTGGCATTTTCAAAATGGAAACGCCTTACGGGATAGCTTACTTTCACAGCGGGGATGCAATCGGGTACTATTGTAACATGATCTATTTCCCGGACGATGGCACAACGGTCGTTTATGCCTCAAACGGCAATTATGGCCAGATTGATGAATGCCTCTCCACACGATCGGCTATTGATCACATTTTAAAGGAAACGGTGAATTGACGCCGTATAGGTCGACGATTACCGATAGGACCAATCCTGGTCATCCCGGCTTGATGTATGGATTTTTATCTGACGATCCGGACGTTTTCCAACCAACAGTGATCTTCGATGCAGACACCGGTTGGGCATTTTATAGCTGTACTGTAAACCATCAGGGAAACCTGGTCTTTTTATTTTGGCAAATCCGGATTGTATGCTCTTTGTATTCTCATTCCGTGTATATCCAATTCCAGGAAGTTGTTCATCATTCAAAATTTCTACGCAAAGTTATTTCGCCGCCTAAAAATCGGTAAAGGACGGGCGAATAGCCATTACCGATTACCGAGGTAGAAGGAGAGGTGGAGGGTGAAGAAGAAAACGCACGCTGATACGGGCAGAAAAACTATTGAAAATCAATGTAAAAAGATTATGTTCGCATTATCATTAATAATCTCACTAAGTGAAAGGTGTATTTTCTTTATAATCTGGCTTTTGGTTGCCGACCATGCGTTAGGCCTCAATAAATAATGTTGATTCTAGATTCGTTTTAAGTACCTTTGGGGAAAGATTCATTATGAGGATTTACAAAAATATTATTACGATAGATCCAAATGTTCGGTTCGGCAAGCCTTGTATCAAAGGAACACGAATTACTGTCTATGATATTTTGGGATGGTTAGCTGCTGGCAGGACCAATGAGCAGATTTTAGCAGATTATCCCGAACTTAAATCTGAACATATTAAAGCTTGCCTTGAATATGCTGCTGAAAGGGAGCATAAACTGAAAATTGCTACATGAAGCTCCTTTTTGATCAGAATATTTCATTTCGTGCAATAAAAGGAATCCAGGATTTATTTCCCTTAGCAAAACAAGTTCGCGAGCTTGGTTTAGAGAATTATACTGATCGTCAGATTTGGGAATTTGCACAAAAAGAAAACTATACGATTGTTACTTATGATTCTGACTTTTTCGATTTAAATCTTATCCTGGGCTTTCCTCCAAGAATAATCTGGCTTAGAATTGGAAATGCCTCGACTGAGGATATTATCAGTTTATTCCGACAAAATTTTGAATTAATCTCTGAATTCCTAAAGGATCCCAATTATAGCAAATTAGGGTGCCTGGAGATCGGTAAAGATATTTTCGAGGCCTAACACTTGCGCAGCGCCTAGCCAAAAGTATAACCTTCATTTTCCAATCCCCCCCCCAATTTCTGTTCATCATTCAAAATTTCTACGCAAAGTCACTTCAATGCCTAAAAATCAGCCGGGAATGAATTTCCATTGCTGATTACCCAGATAGAAATAGAGGTGGAAGGCCAGGGAGAAATGAGAAAGGATATCAGAAACCGGAAATATTTCTCATCTCTGATATCCTTTCGACTATCAACTTCTATCTCTCCTTCCACCTCTACCTGGGCAATCAGCTATGGCTATTCTCTTTCCGTTCTGCGACCGATAAAAGATGATTGAAGAGGGATGACGCGTCGCGGAGAAAGAGGGATTCTCACAAGGGAATTTTGACTTCATAACGCGTTGTCTATCTGTTTATTAAATATGCTAAAACCTCGATATTTGACCCATTTTGTCCCGTTTTTGTCCCGGGAATGCTTCGAATTTTTACTTCGCCCCCCCTTGAAAGTCTGCATTTTGAGGTCCCAAATTTGTCCCGATTTCAGTTTCAAACCGGTACTTTGAGCTGTCCAAGACACGAATTAATAGGTTAATTGTCTCCTGTCTTTCCTTTAAAAGCTTTTTCAAATATTCAATCTCTTCTTGATATCTCTGTTTATAAATGGCGATTGTCTTGTTCATTTTGTCCATGGCAATGATATCGGAACGGTCGTACTTTTTTGAAGTATCTGTTTCCGGCAAGCTCACCAGATCATTAAGATCGATATTCAACCTGGAACAGATTTTCTCAAGTACGTCGACCCTCATCGTACGGTTATTGATCATTTTCTGAAGTCCCACCTCTGTAATATTCGCAGCCTGAGCCAGTTCCTTTAGCGTAATGTTCTTTTCCCGGGCTAATGATTTGATAATCTCGTATTTCATACTGCGGGCTTTATGGTTAATAACTATTTTCCGGTAATGGTATAAATGTTTATTTCAAAATCTATATGTTTGTTTACTTATTCAGGTATATGATTTCGCATTATGCGAAGAAAGTGCGAATATAAACATTATAAACATTATATGCAGTATTTACCTGTTTTTTTTATCATAAATGCTATATAAGTTATATTAACCATAAACAATATTTAATCATGCCCAGGAAAAATATTCAGATTCTAAACAAGCGTCAATTAGCTATTCAGAACAGATACAGAGAGTTAAAAGATATCCAGATGAAACGCGAGGTGATTTTCGATACCCTTGTGGAAGAATTCTTTTTAAGCCCATCCCAGCTCTACCGCATCCTTGAAAACGAAAAAGATTTCAAGGAATCGTTTGTTAACTGAGATTAATGAATATAAACATGAGTTTATAAATAAAAGTAATGGTAGATCAGGAAATAGTGAAGAACTTCCATAACGCAATTAATCAATTGCAAAACCGATATAACGATCTTAAAGGAAAACCTGGTGTCAGCCAGGTTTCGCTTTCCAGCTGGAAAAAAATCATTGAGGATCTGTTCGCCTATTTTGATGCTTCCAATGATCTGCTGCTGAAATCCAGGGAATCCAAATTCTACCTGCAGGTAACCAATAATGATTTTGTTTCCGGGGATCTGCAGTACATCAACCACGGTCTGCAAAAGGAAATCGACCGCCTGAAATCCGTTTTGTTTGCCCATGGCTGGACCGAAAGTTTGATCGGCCAGCTGACCAAAGAAGATTACAAGGAAATGGCCCGCATTGAATCCATCCAAAAAGCCAGGGAAACTTGGCCGGAACTCTATTGATATGGCAGAGGATGAAAATGTAGATAACCTGGACGGGTTTCTGGATGGTTCTGCTTTTGATGATCAGTCCTTCATCGTAGAATGCGGGGAAATCATTCAGTCAGCCGGTAAGAATCCGGTTGCCTTGCATGATGCCATCACCCGCATCTGCCATATGCTTATTCCCCTGGAAAATGAAACCCTTGAATCCCTCTACATCTCCTCCATATCATCAAAGCATAAGCTTCCCAGGAAATACTTTGAATCCACGCTTAAGACCATCCGTTCCAATAATGGCCATGCATGCCCGGATCCAGCCCAAACGGCTGAAATGGATGACCTGGACTCGGAAGTGTTTCGCCGGTTTGGTTTCTGGGAGGAAGGCAACCGGTACTATTTCAAGATGGATACCGGTACGTTCAAGGCTTCCAATTTCATTATCAAGCCCCTGTTCCATATCTACTCCAAATCCGATAACAACAAGCGCCTGATCCATATCATCAATGAATTGGGTCAGGAGAAGATCCTGGATTTGCCCTCCAAATCCCTTGTCAGCCTTGACCAGTTTCAGCCATTGGTTTTTTCCGAGGGCAATTATTTGTTTTTCGGATCCCGCCAGCATTTTATCAAAATCCTGGCAAAGATTTCCAATGAGTTTCAGAAATGCAACGAGCTGCGGGTGCTGGGTTGGCAGAAGGAAGGCTTCTATGCCTTTGCCAATGGCATCGTATCGGACAGCTGGCACCCGGTGGATAAATTCGGGATGACCGATCATGAAAAACAGAAATACTTTTCTCCGGCATTTTCTGAGATCTATAAAGATGTACGGGAAGACGACGATGAGTACGAGAATGATCGCAGTTTCATTTTCCAGGTGGCTCCGCTGCCTTTTCATGAGTGGTGCCAGCTGATGATCGGTGTTTACGGCAACAACGGTGTTGTGGCCGTCTCCTTTGCCCTGGCCTCCATCTTCAGGGATTTGATCTATGATACCTACAAGATGTTTCCCCATCTGTTCCTTTTCGGAGAAAAACAGTCCGGCAAGTCACAGCTGGGTTGGAGTCTTTCCTCCCTGTTTTATTCCAACCTGCAGGGATTCAACCTGAACAGCGGCACACAGGTTGGTTTTTTCAGGAAACTCTCCCGCGTCCGCAATTCAGTTGCCTGGTTTGATGAATATACCAATGATATTGATGAGCGCCGGTTTCAATCCCTGAAAGCTGCCTATGATGGCATGGGCCATGAAAAAGGTAAAATGTCCAAGGATCTCCGAACCGAAATCACCCGGGTGAATTCTTCGTGTGTGATTTCCGGTCAGTATCTTCCCACCAGGGATGATAATGCATTATTTACCCGTTCCATTTTGCTTTCTTTTTATCGTCAGAAATATTCCACCCAACAGGTCGAGCTGTTTGATAAGCTCA